>CAZBSW010000209.1:0-4281 GCA_964494835.1 uncultured Thermotogae bacterium | reverse complement strand
CAATGGCGAATGACGGGCCGCTTTCGATCGAGATTGCGGGACGCCTGGTCGAAGGCGAGGATGCAACGACACAAGTTGAAGTGAAGTGGACAGTAAGCGGCGGGGCCACACCCTACGCGATAACGGTCCAGGTAACCGACCCGCAGGGAGAGACAAAGGTTCTCACCAGCAAAGATGCTCAGGGATCGCAGCTCGTTCCCATCTCGGCCCCCGCGGGGGGAAGTGTGCAGATTGTGGTAAAAGCGACCGACCAAACCGGGGCGACCGTTTCGGGCTCGACCAACGTTCAAGCCCTCCCGGGTGACATCAAGGAGCCGACACTCGCACCGAAGGGATGCAGCGAGCTCCTGTTCTCGACGGAAGAAGACTTCGTCACCTTCGGCCCGGTCCCACCGGACGGGAACCCAATCATCTCCGATGGAGACCTCCTGGGGCTTGGCTGCATCGTCTGCGCACGCAATAAAGACCTGTTGGAGGCGTTCGATGTCACTGAGGACCTCGGCCTCGATGCGGTGGACGTCCTGTCTTGGGACAAAAAGCTCATTGCATTCTCAACGGAATTGGACAGCCCTCACGGCAACTTTGGAGCAGGCGACCTTCTGTTGACCAACGGGGCGGTCATCCCCAACAGTGCCCTCCTCGCAGCGTTCGACCTGTCGTGGATCGATCTTGGGTTGGACGCAGTGCACTTCGTAGGAGAATCCGAGCGACTTGTCGCCTTTGCCGCTGAAGCGCTGAAGATGGGACGAGCGTATTGGGAACAGCCCTATGCCTTGCAGGGGGCGCTGCGGCAATACGGCCTTGATATCTGGTTCTCCACGGAGGGAACGGAGCGGATCCCCGGGCGTCCCTCGTTCCTGGACGGTGATCTCCTTTCGGCGCGCGACGGCACGATCATCGCACCGAACAGCGTTTTGCTCACGGGGAGCGTTCCCGCGGGGATACCGCAGCGCGGCGTAGATTTCGGACTCGACGCCGTGAGCGGCGGTAGAGACGGAAAGCGCGAAGGGATCAAATTCTCAACCGAAATCCTGTATGACACAGAGCCGTACTTTACAGACGGCGACATTCTTCTGATCGGTAACGGAGTTGTTATGAAAAACGGCGACTTGGTCCGATGTTTCGAGCCCAAGGCGCTCGAACTCGGACTCGATGCATTGTTCATCAGTCCCTCGGCACTCCCTGTGCCTGGGAGTAATGTAGGCCTTCCGGATGTCGACGGGCAGGATAGCCCGGAGACATAACCGCAGGCCGCGATTAAGGAGGAGAACATGAGACGGATAGCAAGTGCCACTTTGTTGCTGCTCGTGGCGGCGGCCGCTCTTGTTGCGCTCTCCGCTGCGGGCCAGATCGGCCCGGATGGGCTGAAGTACTGTCAAGGAGTTGCCTTCTCTACCGAAGAGGATTTCGTGACCCAGGGGCCCGAACCGGCAGACGGCAACCCGATCATCTCGGATGGAGACCTGCTGGGTCCCGGATGCGTGGTCTGCGCGCGAAACGCCGACCTGCTTAAGCAATTCGACGTAAACGAAGACCTGGGGCTCGATGCCGTGGATATCCTGAGCGTCGATCGATATTTGGTGGCGTTTTCAACGGAACTCGATAGCCCACACGGCAACTTCGGCGCAGGCGATCTTCTATTCACCAACGGGGCAGTCATCCCCAACAGTGCCCTGCTCGCCGCGTTTAATCTGTCACGGCTCGACCTCGGGCTCGACGCCGTACACTTCGTTGGAGACACCGACCAGATCGTGAGGTTCGTAGACTACGTCCAGAAAATGGGGCGAGAGTACTGGGCGAGGGCAGGTTCACTGCAGGGAGCACTGCGGCAGTACGGAATCGACATCTGGTTCTCGACCGAGGGAACAAGCCCCACCTCGCAGCAGCCTGCGTTCCTGGACGGCGATCTCCTTTCGGCGCGCGACGGCACGATCATCGCACCGAACAGCGTTTTACTCCCGGCGAGCGTCCCCGCGGGGATACCGCAGCGCGGTGTCGATTTCGGCCTCGATGCTGTTAGCGGAAATCGAGACGGAAAGCGCGAAGGGATCGAGTTCTCAACCGAAATCCTCTACGATGGGGAGACAGCCTTCACGGACGGCGACGTGTTGAAGATCGGCGACGGCGTGGTGTGGACCAACGCCGACCTCATCCGCTGTTTTGAGCCGAAGGCCGACTTCTTGGGGCTCGATGCGCTATCTATTTCGCGCGAGGGTGTAACGCTGCGGCCTCAGATCACGCACTTCAATCAGGTGGCGGTCGAAGACATCAGCGGGGTTGGGCTGGCCTACAGCCTAGAACAACCCTTCGGCCAGTGGATCCAGATCCACGGCTACATTCCCGACGACGTGGATGCCTTTCGCGTAGTCTACTGCAACGTCGCTTCGTGGCCGTGCAGCGCAACCGATATCGACGGGATCGAAGTCATGCCGACGAAGAACTGGTACGTGAGCTGTTCGGACGGCATGGGCGGATGCACATCGGACTATCATTGGTACTCCGATTCCGATGGCTGGTTCGATGCTGCAACCTATCGAGATCTTCGGAACTGCACTCCTGATCTACCTCTCACCATGTGGTACTCCACCGCAGCGCCCGACTCGGAAGGACTCTATGTCGTGTGGCTCGAGTTTCGGCGCGGCGCGATTGTCGACCGCGAGATGTTCAACCACTACATCCAGCTCGACAACACGCCCCCACAAGATTTGGACGTCGATCCGAAGTTCGGCAACCCGTGCGGGGAATTCGGGCCGTTCGACATGCCGATGATGGTCCAAGGCCACTTCTACGACGCACACTTCTGGCGTTACAAGCTCGTCCTCTACGGCGGCGATCCTTTGGGGATCAAGGACTACGGTTACATCGCCCATGGCGACGACCCGTTCGATAACGTCGGTCCCACTGGGACAGGTCCGGGTTTGGTCGACCTTCACAACGTGAACGTTAACGATCTTCCCGCCGCATCCATCGACGATTGCGCGTACTCTGTCACCATTCACACTTGGGATCGGACGATCCGCGGCTACAAGTTCGACGCACCCAACGACGATCGCCCGATCTGGACGGATGGATGGTACGCGTGGTTTGCGTTCACGTTTGATTACACGCCATAGGAGGACCACGGTTACTGGATAAAGAGCGATAGCCCTGCCTTGGAGCGGAGCGAACAAGTCCGTGCGTGTGAGCCCGGGAGACAACACCCTCCCGGGCCTCACGCTTCCACAGACCAGCCAGCGCAGTTACCAAGACGGCGCAGGCCGACTCCTTGGATTCGGATCGCCAATCAGTCCCACATCGTTCCACGCTGCGAGTCCTCCCGCGATTGGGTTGCCCACAGCTTGGTCCATCTGTTAGCCTTGCTCAGGAAGCAAGGAGGCCACAGCGATGACAAGAACAATATCCCTTCACTCCGGGATGATGTCGATTTGGGCATGGCTCACGCAGTTCACTAGTATCACATTGCTGTGGTGAACGCACTCGCTTATGCTCGGCGGGATACTGTGGGTTGTGTTCTCTCCACAGTCGATGGGAGAAGAGTCATGATCACGGATCGAAATCGTGTGGTCATTACAGGCATCGGGGCCGTCACACCGATCGGCATCGGACGGGAGACCCTCTGGGAAGGATTACTCGCCGGGAGGAACGGCGTTTCCCGTATTACCCTGTTCGACCCGTCTGAATACCGCTGCCATATGGCCGCCGAGGTGAAGGATTTCCACGCCGAGGACTGGATCGACGGTAAGCTGGCGAAACGCCTGGATCGGTTTACTCATTTTGCACTGGTTGCCTCCGATTTGGCGATGAAGGATGCCGGCCTGGATACGTTTCCTTTTGACGCATGCCGGGCGGGCGTGATCATTGGGTCCGGCATTGGGGGTGCGCACACCATCGAGAGTTCGTACTCCGATCTATTGGCGAAGGGGCCAAGATCCGTGGGACCGTTCGTTGTATCGAAAGTCCTAATCAACACACCCGCTTGCATCGTGTCCATTATCCACGGCCTCAAGGGGCCGCTGTCCGCCCCCTCCGTGGCCTGTTCCACCGGGGCAAACGCCATCGGTGACGCCTATCGCATCCTGGAGCGTGGAGACGCCGACGTCATGCTGGCGGGAGGGGCGGAGGCGAGCGTGACTCCGTTGCCGTTCGCCAGCTTTTGCGCGACGCGATCGATGTCCAGCCGCAATGACGATGTAAGAAAAGCCAGCCGTCCATTCGACAGAGATCGCGACGGTTTCGTCATGGGAGAAGGGGCCGGTGTCGTAGTGCTGGAAAGGCTGGAGC
>CAZBSW010000208.1:0-4282 GCA_964494835.1 uncultured Thermotogae bacterium | reverse complement strand
CACCAGCTCTCCATTGAGAGAGAGTAGGTGTGTATCTCGTCCTCGGAGAAGAACAGGGCAAGTTCGCGCGCGGCGGAGGCGAGTGAATCGGAGCCGTGTACAAGGTTCTTGGTCAGGTTGAGCCCGAAATCGCCCCGGATCGTCCCGGGTGTTGCCTTCTGCGGATTGGTCGCCCCCATGACACCGCGCACCACCTCTACCGCGTTTTCCCCCTCGATCGCCATTGCGACGATCGGAGAAGCGGTGATAAATGCGACAAGTTCCGAGAAGAACGGTTTTTCGATATGCTCTTTATAATGCGTACGTGCGAGGTTCTCGTCTACCTGCATCATCTTCAGGCCGACGACCTTGAATCCTTTGTGCTCGAACCGGGAGACGATCCTTCCCACGACCCCTCTCTGTACCGCATCGGGCTTACACAGAACCAACGTACGTTGCACACTCATCGATGATACCTCCTACGGCCTTCTTGTATATCGCCGTCCCTCGACCTGATCGATCAAGCCCTCCATCTGAAGCATAAGGAGAATGTGAGCGGCTTCTGTGGGAGACAAGTCTCTCCGAGCAATGATATCGTCAATGTGGAGCGGTTCAAGGCCGATAAGCTCGTAGACTTCTCGCTGAGCCGGAGAGAGCCCGCTGATAGAGGGGGGCTGTGCCACGGACGTGCCAAGAGCGGCGAGATCGGGAAATTCCGAAACGACATCATCGGCGCTGTCTACGAGTTTTGCCCCATCCTTGACAAGGGCGTTCGTTCCGGCGCTCGCCGTATTGGTGATGTTCCCCGGGACCGCGAACACCTCTCGTCCCTGTTCGAGCGCAAGACGTGCCGTGATCAGCGCACCGCTCTTATGCGGCGCCTCAATGACGAGTACTCCACGAGAAAGTCCTGAAATGATGCGGTTGCGTTGCGGAAAAGTCCATTTGGCCGGAGTGGCGTCCAGCGGGTATTCACTCACTATTGTCCCGCCCTTGTCACTGATCTCGTCAGCCAGACGAGCGTTGACCGCCGGGTAGATGCGGGACAGCCCCGATCCGAGGACGGCGACCGTGCTCCCCGTGGCAAGCGCAGCCCGGTGGGCGGCGGTATCGATGCCAACGGCAAGACCGCTGACAATGACAAGCCCGAGCTTCGCCAAGTCACGGGAGAGCTTGGCAGTGATCATCGTCCCGTATCGGCTCGCTCGGCGTGTGCCGACGATCGCCAGTGTGCGCGTGGTATCGATGTGGGCATCTCCACGCAGATAGAGGATCACGGGAGGATTCTCTATCTGACGCAGCAGGGGCGGGTACTCTTCGTCCAACAGAGTAACGATCTCGATTCCGAGCGAATGGGCGCGTTCCAATTCCTCATCGATGAGTGCCTCACTGCGATTGGAGGCGACCCTGGTCGCAACATCTGCCGTGAATCCCGGAATCGAGCAGAGTGTACGCTTCGGTGCTTCCCATATTTCTTGGAGAGACACGAAATGATCGAGCAGAACGGTCATTCGCCGCGGCGTCAGCTCTCTGATCAGGTTTAGTCCGATGAGCAAATCTCTTCCCGGCCTATTCATTGAGCTATAGCTTAGTGATTCATCATCTATCCGGCAAGGGCAAATGCGTCGTTGCTGTAAGCATCGGTTGAGAGAAGACGTGACGTCCACTAACATCTTCAGTCGGTGGTATCGATGCCGTTTCTATTATTTGTAGTTGCGTGCGTAGAGATCGTCGGCTTGGTGAAGCTCGGCCAAGCTGTTGGTGGAGGCGCGGTCCTCGCCGAGGTGCTGTTGACCGCCGTCCTTGGCATTGTCGTTCTGCGGCTTGTCGCAAGATCGGCGCTGCAGCATATGGCCGTGAATGTATTCGTGGGACGACTCTCATTACGGTCACTCCTCCGACACGACCTTCTTCCCGTCGTGGCAGGCATTCTCCTGATTGTTCCCGGCATTTTGAGCGACGCGTTCGCGCTCTACCTTATTGCCCGCTACTTCCTTGCTCCGGCAGAAACTTCCCAGGGAGCGAACGCAGGCGAAGACGGCGTGATCGACGTCGAGTACAAAGTGCACGACGAAGACGCACGCCGGTAGAAGACGATCATGAACATGAACACCACCATTCCGCCGATCCAAACTCCTGTCCATGCCTGAACCGGAATCTCGCTCACCGGGAAGCTTGCCCAAATTTCGACGAAATGGATGATTCCACTCAATATCAATCGCAAGACGGTCGCCGCTGCGGTTGCCAGGGGCGTCCATGCCAACATGAGCATTGCAATACCGCCCCAGAGAGCGAGAGTGGCAAGAGGGATTGCCACGAGGCTGGAGAGAATAGAAAGCGGATACAGCGCGTGAAAATGATAGGCGAGTAGTGGTGCAGTTCCCGCTTGCGCGGCCGCAGACACCGTGATGAGAAAGAGGATGTAAGACAAGATGGCGTTTGGGATGCGCCCACGCGCCACGGCCTCCGTAATTGCTTGTCTCACGCGAAAACGAGGATCGAACAGGATCATGATCGCGGCGGTGGCAGCGAAGCTGAGCTGGAAGCCGACATCCCACAGCGCGGTGGGACGAATGGCGAGGATCACCAAACCTGCCGCCGCGAGACCGGCATATGAATTCACCCAGCGTTTGAGGATCAGTCCGAGATCGGAAAGGACGCTTCCCAAGGCGAGAAAGGCGAAAAGAAGCGCGGCTCGCACCAAACTGACCCGCGGCCCGATGAGCCATAGGATCCCGAGGACGGCGATCCCGACTATGGGATAGGTTACCCGTGGGCGCAGTCCAAACAGGCGTAGAACGAACCACAGGACTGCGAGGAATATCCCCAAATGCAAACCGGATACGGCGAGAAGGTGCATCAAGCCGACACGGCGAAACGCGTCTTCCACAGCCGGCGGAATCATCCCCTTCTCGCCGAACAGCAATCCGTGTGCCAAGCCCGCTTCCGCTTCGGGCAACAGCCAGTCGACACGGGCCAGGAGCCGTTGGCGCAACGCGTCACCCAAGCGGATCAGGCGGTTCCCACCGATTCCGATCGGCCTGATGTCATCTGGAGAGTTGACAACCATTGTGGCGAAGATTCCCTGCCGGGCGAGATATGCGCGGTAGTCGAAATCGTCGAAATCCTCAGGCGCTTTCGCTGAACCGGTCAGGCGGAGGCGGTCTCCGTACAGGATTTGCGGCGGACCGGCTTTCCAGAAAAGGGTGACATACACATTCGCCGGCAGATTATCCGGCGCGATGGTGAACAGCGTATGTCCCGGCCTCTCTTCAGGGTAATCGACAACGGTGCCGGTGATCTGAGTCAGGTTGTTCGCCTTGACGTACAGTGATTGAGATATGGAGGGGAGTGACTGATACCGGATTGCTCCCAATAGTGCGACACAGATAAGGAGTCCGGCGAGGGTTTCTCTTCTCATGCGATGCAAAAGGAGGACAAGAACAGCCGTCGAGATGCAGGCAATCCATAAGTGGAATGGAGGAAGCGCAAATACCGATCCAATTACAATTCCAATCGCGAATGATATTCCGATCCCGATGACTGAATATTTCATTAGCGGATAGATGATAACAGGTCACACTAAGGGATTGCCAGCAATCGATTGGCTGGCTATAAGAATTATGGTTTTCTGACATGGGGGTGTACGGATTCGACGTAGTTATAAAGCAAGGCAGCAAGCGGAGCATTCGCCATATTCTCAAGCCGGCGAGACAAACGATGGCTGCGAATTGCGCATAGCTGCTTGTTCCCTAAATTGCTCACGAGGTGCTTGAAAGAAGAGCTGGCGAGGACAGTCAAACCGTCCCTCGGCATTTCGCGCCTTGGCCTATTTACGGGGCCACTGCAGTGTTCTGATAATCCAGCCGAATCTCAATGTAATCACCGGCATCTCCTGTGAGGGCGGCGGTTCCTCCCTCGATCCACTCGAGTGGGTTTCCATAGCTTCCTCCTGCCCCCGGCACCCACATCACGAAGGTGACTGCTGTGACAAGGGCGCGCACGCCGGTCCCTTCGATCCGGTAGTAGCGTGAGTTGCCGTCGATGTGTGAAAAAGGCACGTTCAGTGCGTAACATCTGTGAAAGTAGGTGTAGCCACCCCAGACATTCGCCTGCTCTTGACCCGCAACGGCGGATGTGAGGGTCTTCTCGTCTTTGCTGAATGCGCACATGAACGAAGTAGAAGAAAAGTCTCCGCCATTCCAGCTGTCTGCTTCGAACACTTGAGGATCTTCGTGGTAGGTGCCGGCGCCGGACCAGAAGGTTGTCGCGACATTGCCCGCATAGGTGTGTTTCCCTGTAT
>CAZBSW010000207.1:0-4283 GCA_964494835.1 uncultured Thermotogae bacterium | reverse complement strand
GTCAGACACGAAAACGATCTTGGTGCCATCCGGCGACCAAGCAGGGTCATAGTCAGACGCACTGTGATCTGTTAACCTCCTCTGCCCGGTGCCGTCAACGCCCCCAACATAGATCTCACTGTTGCCGTAGTAGGGCCAGGACTGGAAGACGATCTTGGAGCCGTCGGGGGACCAGGCCGGGTGCGAGTCCCAGGCCATATCGTTCGTCAAGTTGATCTGCCCCGTGCCGTCGGTGTTGATGACACAGACCTCAGTATTGTGCTCATCGTAGGGATCATCGTAGGACAGGAAGGCGATCTTGGTGCCGTCAGGCGACCAGACTGGGAGCACGTCATCGCCGGGATTGTCCGTCAACCTGGTCTGCCCGGTTCCGTCGGCGCTCATAACATAGATGTCATAATTACCGGCGCGGTCGGAGGAGAAAGCGATCTTGGTCCCATCGGGTGACCAGCACGGGCCGCCATCGCCTGCCGGATTATTGGTCAGGTTGGTGGGATTTGAACCGTTGGGATTCATCATGTAAATCTCGGAATTCCCGTCTCTGTTGGTCTCAAATAGGACGCCCCGTTGCAGGTCGAACTCGCCCCTCCCGATGATGGAACCATTGCGGACCACACGGACGATGATGGTTCGTTCGCCGTTCGGTGTTGGAAGGACTGGAACTTGTGCCGTGATTGCGGTGTCTCCCCAAGTCGAAACCTGTGCTTGTATTCCGTCGAACGTAACGACGCTTGTGCCTTGTGTAGAACCGAAGCTGCTTCCCGCAATGGTGACAATTGCATTGACGGCGCCGGCCGTCGGTGTTAATCCGATGTTCAGGATAGCGGGTTGGAAAAGGGCACAACTTGCCAACAGCAACATAGCCAGTAGAAGACCGATGGTGTAAAGGCCCTTGACTCTCACGCGAATCACCTCCTAGAGGTTCCAGGTCCGTTGGGAGGAACGTTGAGCGCCCCTCTCAGACGGGAGATTAACGAGTCATTTGACACAGAATCGGGCAACGTTGTCAAATAGAATCGCTAAGCTTTGGATACGCCCTCCATCCTTGGCATCTGCGGCGGGAAGTGAAATCCGTGCAGCCCGCACCACTCGCTCTTGGACGGTTGGGCAGATCGTTCTACATTCAGTCCCCCAGGCTCCAATTGACCGACTGGAAGGCACTCACTGCAATCGAGATACTGGGCTTGGCGGTTCACGCGGTCGGTCTCTTCACAAAGCTTCGATACGAGAGGCCGTCGATCCCGGAGGAATGACCTGCTGCTTCTCTTCTCAACTGAGAATCCGCCAATGACCTGTTCCCATTCACCGGTGCTCGTGTGGCTGGTCGGCCGCTTCCCAGTACTGAGGAACGCTTTCCCTTCCGGATTTGGAATGGGGCGGATATCCTCTAGTGCACACTGGTGATTGTGCGGAGCGACCGAGCAGAGCAACCCGCGGCGAGCATGAAGTCAACGGACTCATCGGGGATGAAATCGAGGCTTGCCGCTAAGACGGTATGCGTCTCGATGTTGCGCAATCCTCACTTGAGTGGCTTCCTCTCGACGGTTCGAATCGCCGGCAATTGGAATCGAGTGCGGAGGCACCACCGTTTCTATGGCCGCTTGTCGCAAACGCCGAGGCATAGAAGCGCGGCCCGCAACCAAGATCCAAGATCGGCGGCGGTCTGGCCCCTCGGACGAATCCACAGTACCGTCTGGATCTCGAGCACTCTCCAGAGGGCATTCTCGTGAGCCAATAGCGGGAAGTGCTTGTCTTGCTTCGCTCATCGCATTCGATGACTTCGGTGCGAATCGTGCACTCACTCGCGGTCCGTTTGTGCTGGTCACTACAACTTATCTCGCGTTTCGTTATGTGGTTGCGGCTTCGTTACGCTCCCACGTGGATATCGAATCATCAGCCACATTGGAGGTGCGTGACGAGCCATGTGAAAGACGTCAACGACTGTGAATCCGAAGCGCTGATAGAAGGGAACGTTCAACTCATTCGTATTCTCCAGGTATGTTGGAACACGATCAGCATCTGCCATGCCAAGGGCGCGCTCAAGCAGTGACGACCCGATTCCCCGACCGCGCACATCTGGAGCTGTTGCCAGAAGCGGGATGTAAAAGTGACGCACTGAGGGAGCTTGTCGCTCAAGGGCATCGACTTCCACGACGCGCGGAACAAGCCTTGCCAGACCGAATACGCGGATTCCGAGCCGCAACTCGGCCAGCTGCTGGCGAATGCCGAGTTTCCATCTTCCTGGCGGCATGATGAGGATAGCCCCTGACAGCTCCTGTGTCGCCAGAATCGTGCCGTCATCCAATGCTCTCCGGAGGAACCACAAGAAAAGATGAGCGAGGCGACGTTCATGTGCTGTTCCAGACGGCACTAGCCAGTGAAAGAAAGGATCTTCTTGGAAGGCGCCCACAAGCATTTGGGTGAGGTTTTCTAGGTCACGCGCTTCCACCTCTTTGATGCTTGAGGCGTGGTCAGTATTCATCAGGGAGCCTCCTGCGATCATCATCGAAGCCTCCGCACATCATACACCTAGAGGGGGCGGAAGCATACCCAGTGCGAGTACTTCCACAGCGCAGGCTGCGTTGCATTGATGATACAGCCGAGTCTATACTGGAGATGTGACTATGTTCTAAAGAGGAGGCATGAGATGTCTTCCAAGTCTTACCACCTTTGGAATCCATTCACGGTCATGGATGAATTCCTCAAGATCAAGGATTTCGGCCCCGTCACAATCGTTCGTGGGGAAGGCCCATATGTCTTCAACGGGCGCGGAACAAGATTCATCAACGGATTCTCCTCCTTGTGGAATGTGGCTATCGGTCACGGCCGCGAGGAGTTGGTTGAAGCGGCATCTCAGCAGATGCGCGAGCTGGCTTATGCATCCTGCTTCAGGCAGACCCATCCTCGAGCAATCGAGCTTGCTACCAAGCTCGTCGATATCACGAACGATCGCTATCAGCATGTCTATCTCGGAACCAACGGCTCTGAAGCAGTTGAGACGGCGCTCAAGATGGCACGGCAGTATCACAGGCAGAGCCACGATAGCTCCGATCACGGACGCTACAAAATCATCTCTCTGCGCCACTCCTATCACGGCGGGTCCTATGGTGTGACCAGCACATCAGGCCTTGAATCGGATGAGGAGAAGTTCGGCCCTCTGCTCCCTGGCTTCATTCAAATCGATCCGCCCTACTGCTATCGCTGCCCATACGGGATGTCCGGCTACCCTGACTGTGGCTTGGCCTGTGCAAACGCCTTGGGAGAAATGATCAAGTCCGAAGGAACGAAGACGGTGGCGGCATTTGTTCTCGAACCAATCATGGGAGCCTACGGTATCATCTCGCCCCCCGAGGAATACTACCGAGTCGTGGGACAGATCTGCCGGGAACACGGGGTACTCTTCATAGTCGACGAGGTCACGACGGGTTTTGGACGGACAGGGAAGCTCTTCGTGTCGGAGGATTGGGACCCATCGCCCGGCATTCTATGCCTTGCCAAAGCGATCAGTAGCGGGTATCTGCCACTGTCTGCAACGCTTGCTACTGAATCGATCTACCAACGCTTCCTCGGTGACGGGAATCAGTTCGAGCACGGTTCAACCGCCAGTGGACATCCCGTTTGTGCTGCCGTGGGACTCAAGAACATCGAACTCATGATTGGAGAGAAGCTGCCGGCGAACGCGGCCTCGGTCGGAGCGCATCTCCTCGAACGTCTGCAGATTCTCTCAGAAAAGCGAAAGCTAGTCGGAGAGGTCCGGGGACGAGGGTTGATGATCGGGATTGAGCTTGTGAAAGACCGAGGAACCAGGGAGCCACTGTCAGATAAGGCGACGTTTGACGTTGTTCTAGATCTTGCCACCTTAGGCCTTCTCGTCTATTACCGCCGCAACATCATCGGCCTGCTCCCTCCCTTGATCATAGACAAGGCTATTGCGGATGAGATCGTGTCTGCTTTGGATAGAGCCCTTGACACGGGCCTGAAAGCCAATGTGGCACGTAAAGCCAGACTGGCGAAGGAATTCGCCGCTTCGAAACTGGGGTAGCTGTGCTTCTGGGCATCCGTCGTTCTGCCACGTGGTTGACAATCGCATCTTGCGGCGACAGGATCGGTACCCGTGGCAGACTTGACAGCAGTACCGGACGCCAATCACGAAGCAGCTAACCAATGCGTTCTGCATTCAGTACCAGTAACTCAGGCTCCAAACCGACATCCCTATCTTGTCGCGCTAAACGTCGACCTACGCACGCTGCCGACTAGATTGACGTGCAAACCCGTCTTGTGAT
>CAZBSW010000206.1:0-4286 GCA_964494835.1 uncultured Thermotogae bacterium | reverse complement strand
GGGGAGGAGCTACGCCTCATTGATTCTACAGGAGACGTGGTCGACACCGCGAATCGTGGCGCAATGGCATGGCCCGCGGGAACAGCCGGAAAAGAGGCGCGCACGATGGAGCGGATCGATCCGCAAGCGTCCGACACCCCGAATAACTGGGCATCATCAACTAGCTTGGCGGTAGGCGGTCTCTACTACGGCACTCCGGGGGCGCGGAACTCCGTTTCGAACATTCCTCCAACGGCCGCGTTCTCCTTCTCTCCCGATCCGGCGCATCCGGGCGAACCGGTCGCTTTTGATGCGACTGGTTCCAGCGATTACGACGGGGAAATCACGGCATACTTGTGGGATTTCGGCGACGGAACAATCGGACGAGGACAGACAACGAGTCACTCCTACCTTAAGGTTGGGGAACATACCGTTTCTCTCACACTGCAAGACGACAGAGGCGGTGTGACGCAGGGAACGGGACGAGTGACGGTGGTCGTGAAAGAGCCGCCACTAGTGGATTTCAGCGTGCAGCCGTCGTCATCCAGTCGTATCCTGCAGAGTCTCGATCCTATTCTGTTCCTTGACGAATCGAGTGATCCCTTCGGGCGGATCGTTGCATGGTCATGGGATTTCGGCGACGGCAATCTTGGAGGCGGGCAAACCGCTTCTCACACCTACGATACCGGCGGTGTGTACATCGTCTCCCATACAGTGACCGATGTGTGGGGGGAAGCGGTCGTCCAGACGCGGTCACTCTCGGTCGCTTCTCGCGCTCCGGTGGCCACGTTCAGCGTCTCACCCGTAAGACCGAATGAGGGATCAGATGTAACACTTGATGCGAGCGGAGCGTTCGATCTTGACGGATCGCTCGCTCGCTACGACTGGGACTTGGACGGCGACGGGGCGGTCGATCGTTCAGATGAAAGCCCGACTGTGACGATGTCATTTGCTGATTGCGGTGAGCATCCGATAACCCTGTCCGTCGTTGACGACTCCGGGATCGTGTCGCTGCCCTACACCGACAATGTAGATGTGAATTGCCCTCCACAAGCAGCGATGCAAGTGTCCAACTTCTCGCCCGACGAGGATGAGGTGGTACATTTCTCCGATTGTTCCCACGATGATGACGGAACGATCGCGTCCTGGTACTGGGATTTCGGAGACGGTGCTTCAGCGAACGAACCATCGCCGCAACATGCGTACCAGGAGGATGGTGAATACAGCGCCAGTCTCACGGTAACCGACGACAACGGGGCAAAAGCCACGGTGCAGACTGAAGTCAGCGTGGCCAACCTTGCGCCGGTGGCCGAGATACAACCGGTCGAGGATGTGCTCACCGGCGAGACGGTGCGGTTGGATGGATCGCAATCCCGGGACATGAGCCCGGTGGGCAAGATAGTTCTCTATGAGTGGGATATAGGCGGTGACGGGACGTTCGATGAAACGACGGCCGATCCGACGCTGACGCGGACCTTCGCCGATGACGGCGTGTACACAGTCGTATTGCGGGTGACGGACGACGATGGTGCGACGGCAGTATCGGGGCCGGTGGCAGTGACAGTCGGCAATCGCCGGCCGACGGCGACATTCTCGTGGTCGCCGGCCGTACCGACCGATGCCGAAGATGTGGCGTTCACGGGGACGGCAAAGGATGAGGATGGAACGATCGCGTCCTGGCAGTGGGATTTTGGAGACGGGACGACCGCTGCCGTCGATGCGCCCAGCCACCGTTTTCCGGACGATGGAACATACACTGTGAAGCTGGTTGTGACAGATGACGATGGAGCGCAGTCGCAGGAGTACGCACAGGCGATCACCATCGCGAATGCCGTACCGGTCGCTTCATTCAAATTCTCACCCACCAGCCCGCATGTCGGAGACCCGATCTCATTCCAGAATCTGTCGGAAGACCCGAGTCCTACAGGGAGTATCGTGCATATAGCATGGGACTTCGGCGACGGGGTGACCTGTCCGGGGAGCACTGGGGGGTGTGGTGGTAACCCTTCTACCGCGCCGATTCATGCATATACTTCCCCCGGGACTTATACCGTTACCGTGGTTGTGATCGACGAACAAGGGGCGATTGCAAGCGTCTCCCGTTCCGTTACGGTGATGGAGTGACCAACTGTTCTGCCAGTCGGTAACCGAAGCCGCGTACTGTCAGGACAAACTCTGGATTACTCGGATCGCGCTCAATCTTCTTGCGGAGGAGATACACGTATTTCTGCACGTCTTGTGCGGTGGCATAGTGACTCTTCGGCCACAGCTCGGCGAGGATGTCTTCACGGGAAAAGACACGCCCCGGATGTGATGCCAACAGTCGAAGCAAAGCGAACTCTTTCGGGGAGAGAGTCAGCTCCTTTCCGCGCAGTATCACGACCTTGCGCAGATCATCGATCTCGATCGATACGCCGACGCCCGCTCGCGTGGAGCGGCGCAGCACCGCAGCAATGCGCGCGCCGACTTCTTCTAGCTGGAACGGTTTTGTGATGTAGTCATCGGCACCGATGGAGAGCCCCTTCACCTTGTCGGTGACGCGTCCGAGGGCAGTCAGCATTATCACGGGACAGCGGCTGTGAGAGCGGATTCGGTTCAAAACCTCCCAGCCACTTATCCCTGGGAGCATGACATCAAGTAGTACAAGATCGGGATGGATTTTTGTAAACATCTGGAGAAATTGCTCACCGGTAGCGGCAGACTGCACCTCGTATCCCTCATGGGTCAGATAGCTGTGCAAGATATCTCTTATATCGGGCTCGTCCTCACAGATCAGTATCCGCATTCTCTTTGCTCTCCACAGGTTGTTGTTCCTTGTTTGGCATGCCAGATGGCAGTGCGACCGAGAACGTGCTCCCCTTCCCTCTCCCCGCACTGCAAACCCAGATTGAACCGTTCATCTCTTCGACCAGACGTTTGACGATAGAAAGGCCGAGGCCATTCCCAGTCGCCTTCATCTTGCGTGCGGCATCGGTTCGGTGGAACTCGGCGAAGATCTTCTCTTTCTCTTCCTTCCGTATCCCGATGCCCGTATCCGATACCAGGACCCTCGCCTTCTTTTCATCCTGTTGCAGTGTCACCGTGATCTTCCCCCCGCTGGGGGTGTAGTTGATGGCATTGGACAAGAGGTTCATTACCACTTGTTCTACGGCATCAGCGTCGGCGTATGCAGCTACCGGATCTGTCCCGCTGTTACAGCTGATCGTCAATCCCTTGGTAGCGGCATGTACTGCCAGGTTATCAATGACGCGAGATACCACAGCGACCAGGTCTATGTGATCGATTTTCAGCTTTGCTTCTCCCGCTTCTATGCGCGATATACTCAACAGGTCGGTAAGCATATCTGTAAGACGATCCAACTGTACCTGAATACGCGCGATTTTCCCTTTCTGATCGGGGCGCAGATCGTCTTTGGTGAGAAGGTCCATGAATCCGCGAATGATCGTCAGCGGCGTACGCAGCTCGTGCGATGCGAACGACAGAAAACGGTTCTTCTCTCGATTCAACCGCATCACCTGCGTTGCGTAATCCTGCAACTGCTGTACCACGTGCCGTGCCTTGGTCACATCATGTCCGACTATCACCCAACCGCTTGGCTCGCTTTGTTCCTCGAACAGAGGGCGGCCGTACCAGGAGATGATTCGCTCTTCTCCGGATTTGGCAAGGATGATCGTCTCAATGCGTTCCGACCGCTCGTCATCCGACCGGACCGCTTCCTGCCCTCGCCAGATGTTGGAGCGATATATCGGATCCGGGTACAACCACTCCCAGATTCTGGCGTTTCCGAGTACCTCTTCACGACTGTAGCCGCTGATCCTCTCCGCTTCATCGTTCCATAAGGTAATGTTCCCTTCCCTGTCGGTGACATTAATCCATACACTTGCGGTCTTGATTAGTTTTTCGTTGAAATCATGCAGCCGCCTCAGATCCTCCAGCGCCTGCTTTTCAACGGTGATGTCGCTCAAACACCCGACCGACCCTTGGAATACTCCCGCATCGTCGATGATCGGCACGGCGATGACGCGTGCCCAGAATGCTGAACCGTCCTTTCTTACAAAGCGGGTCTCGTAGGTGCTGCGCAGGCCTCTTCTTCTCTTGACCAGTTCGTCGGCCAAGCGCGCGTAAGAATCCGGGTGAGTCCAGAACGTGCTGTGCTTGCCCAATATCTCAGAAGGCTTGTAGCCGAACATGTCACACGACGCCCTATTCAGGCGTGTCATCACGTTCTTGGCGTTGAGGACAACGAGTCCCTCTCCCATGGCATCGAGGATCCGCTGCATGTCTGAGTTTGCCTCTTGTAGCGCCTT
>CAZBSW010000205.1:0-4288 GCA_964494835.1 uncultured Thermotogae bacterium | reverse complement strand
AGATTACATTATCGGATAACGCCGCGCGGTGAGAGACAATGATTGCGCCGGCCTGTCAAAAAGGGGACAGTCCTCTTTTTAGAATCCCATGTACACCGATACTATCGGTATGGTGATCGCACCGATCGGCACGCCGGCTACTCCACCCCAGAATGCGCCAGCAACAAACGCCATGCCTATGGCTTGAAGGTAGGTAAAATCTCCCCAGTATCCCGCTGGTGCTTCCACAACGGGCATGGCGATGGCGAAGGCGAGCGCAAAGCTGATCCCGCCGGTAAGTGCGCTTCCGATGAATCCGAGCCCGGCGCCTACCACCGGCGAGAACCACGGGGACGTCTTCAACTGAAGAGCGATGTCCGCCACCCACCTGCCTGCAAATGCACCGGCGGCGATCGCCATCCCGGAAACGGGAATAGTGACCAGCAGGCGGTTGGAGATCGGCGTCCCCTCGGGGCAGAGGAAATACGCGTTGGGCGCTACTATCGCGAGGCTGATCACGGCACTGCCGATAGTCAATGCGTTACGAACCGTCTCCGCCTTCTCTGACGCAATGTCATTTCCCACCACTGGCAATACCGGCAGGAGCGTCGCCAAGATGATGCATATCACCTTACGCAAATGATCCATCATGTTCCCATCATAGGCGGCTTTGCGTATACTAGTCAAGCATGTAATTTCCTTTCCAAGAGGGCTATACATTGTGATGACTTTGTCGCATGCTCGGCCAACCTTTAGGCGGACACCGCTCGATCGCGTTCCCCGGTGGAAGACACGCATCGCCCTACGTCGCCAGGCGATGATCCTCAATGTGGTCGACCGCCTGCCACTCCGGTCACGTCGATCGCTCCTCTTCTGCCACACCTTGCGCCGCCTCGTTGGCGGCGTCTTATGGTCGGTGAAGTTGGAAGTGAACAACACCTGTGATCTTTCCTGCCGGATGTGCTATGCAAACAAGGGTGGTGACGCCCTTTCTCGCGACACGATCGAACGATTGCTCAACGACCTCGCCGGGGCAGGTACTCGCTTGGAAATCCTCGGAGGAGAACCGCTCTTGCGCGCTGATCTTGATGAAATCATCCTCTATGCCAAGGACGAAGCGTGTATCCCTCAGGTTGTCCTCTACACCAGTGCCTACCATGCCGATTCCGCCCGTGTGGAAAAGCTGAGGGCTGCGGGTCTGGACATCGCCATCGTCAACCTCGTATCGTGCCGCGAGGATGAACATGACGCCTTCGTCGGTGTAGGCGGCGCGTGGAAACGGACGATCGCCGGGATTGAGAGGTTCAAACAGGCGGGTATCGAGACGTACACCTTCACCGCCGTGCACACGGCGAACATCAACCGCATTCGAGAGATATACCGATTCGTCAAACACGCGTTAGGTGTACACGCGCTCTTCTACCAGTACATCCCGCAACGGAAGAACGACCTGCTCATTCCCGATCGTGAGGAATGGGCGGAGGTTAAACACTTTGTCCTCTGCGAGGCGAATCCCTCTCACGCCCGCTTCGTGCGAGATTTCTGCGCCCTGGCAGGCACCGCTTGTTCGGGTGGGTATTTCGTGTTCACGGTGAAGGTCGACGGCACGGTTACCCCCTGCCCGTTCATATCGGACATCGTGCTTGGTAACATCGAGCAGGACTCGATTTGGAACATCATGCGCAACCGATTCCTTGTTGATCGATTCGTTGAATTCCAGTCGCTTCCTGCCGAGTGTCGCACGTGCGCGTACGCCGACATGTGTAACGGCGGTTGCAAGGCCGGGAATGCCGTTTTGTTCGACACTTATGCTCACATGGACAATCGCTGCCTCGGTCCGTGGGACAAACCGCCCGACAAGGCGGAGGCAGCCGATTGCCTACCCTGCTTCTTCTGACGCCGGTCTCCGACGGCCGATCTCGGTGTTTAAGAACACTTCCCATTTGAGAGGACTATCACGATGGAACAGCAACCTTACCCTTTGTCCTCGATCGAGCCCGATATCCAGCCGGGTCTTCCCCTCTAGCCGAATCGAACGCGCCTGCGTGAGCGAAAACTCAAAATCCCCCGCCCGTAGCACTCCGTTGTTGTAGGTTACTTCGCCGGAAGTGATTCGCCGCAATTCCTGCCCTCCGCCAGAGACGTCTGCCTCGCCAATCGACACGAGCCGATGCCTGTCAAGAAACGGTTCTCCGTTTCGAAGCGGCGCGTACAGATCGACAATCGGAGTCACGCCACCATCCTCGGAATGCGCGTGCAGCCGCCGGTCGATGCGCCACTCACTGTTGCATTTTGTGCACGCGATCACGCCTCCACGGGGCACGATTGAGCCAATCGCATTGCAGGTCGGGCATGCCCAGAACAGAAGCTCGAGCCCGCTTGTCGAGTGCCGCAGTCGCGACCGCCCGTCACTTGATACCGCAATTTGGGAAAGAGCGTCCGATACGCTGGCAGCGGATGCAGGGGGCAAGACTGGCGGAAACACGGTTATATCGATACTTCCAGGAAGCGGATGCCTGGACCAACGGGGATAGACGGCGTAACTGCCGCGGATGCGACAGGGGATGATCGGCACATTGGCGCGCCGCAACAGTTTGCTTACGACATCCGGGACTGACAGCGGACCGCCATCCCACGTTCTCTCGCCTTCAGGGAAAACGCCGACAATCTCTCCGTCGGAAAGCGCGGTAAGCATGCCCCGCACACCGGCCGGGTCGGCACGATAGCGGCTAGTGGGGATGCTTCCAAACCGTGTGAACAGCCATCTTCCGATACCGGAGCGCATCATCTCGCCGGTGGTGACAAAGCGGATGTAGCGATTGCCTGCGGCGACAAGAAAGACAGGGTCGAGGTAGCAGGCATGATTGGCGATAACAATCGCCGGGCCTGTTTGCGGCAGATTTGCCGCTCCCTTGATCACTGTCGGAAACAGCACACGAAAAACAGGTTTGCCGACCAGGTAGACAAGGGAGGCGACAATCCCCGGTCCGGGGATCGCCAAGTCAGCACCACGGCGGCGGAGACGGAACAGGAACGGCACTTGTTGCCGATAGGAAAGGTAGTTCTCACCGTAGTGCCGGGAAAGGACCCGCTCTTCGTGTAACAGTGCGTACAACCCGCAAACAGTAACGAACGCCGGCGCGACGATGATCAGACTCGCCGCCGAACGCACAATCGCGCTCAAGCCGATGAAGTAAATGACAAATGCGATGTACAGTGGATGGCGCGAAAGAGCATATGGGCCTTCGCGCACCAGCCGCACCGGCGGGAGGAACGCAAGCGGAAACCCGCCCCCACGTACGTAGAACACGACGGCACACCAGCACGAAACGATCACTCCGACGGCGACTGCAATCACACCTACCCCAAGGGCGGCGCCAAGCGGAAGCGGCGAGAACGAAAGCAATCGATCGAGCCTCATGCCGCCGAACAGGAGCGCAGCCGGAAGAGCAGCCCAATAGACAACAACGCCAGACAGAACGAGAAACACGTTGCAAGAACGATGCATGGATCTCTCCATATCGAGAAGCCTCCCCACCTAGGTGCCCTACCCCAGTCTACAGGAGCAGGCGCTTGCAGTCATCCGAAAAGGGGACTGTCCCTTTTTTCGCTTGCATCTTTCTGCTCTTGTGGTATACTTCCCATTCCACAATCATACATTGAGGAGTCGGCATGTTTTGTGCCGGCAAGACCCCATCAGAAAAGGAGGCGTTCATACAATGAGTGTGATAGAGAAAAGCACCGTGTGGTCATGCCCCCGGGGGGCCTGTCGATAGGCGCTACGCGCCCATCATCAAACGACCCTTTACAGGGCGCGGTTCAATCAATCACTTCCATATCGTAGATGTGACCACGTCGTCTGCGGCCAGTGTTTAACCAGTTTGTTCCAGTAGGGATCGGCGTTTCTTCATGGCTGCTTTGCCGTAGGCAAGGCATCGATCTTCGTATCGGTCGACCCGCCCAGGCGGAAAGCCCTAGTTGCCCGCAAGGGCATGTGAGGTGAGTTGACGTGTTGAATCTTTACATAACTGAGATGTTGGCAATGCAGAAAGAAAGGCAGCTTCAAGCGGACATGAGCCAGCGAAGGCTGGTCGAAGAGGTCCAAGCGCGTCGGTATCTTCACCGTGCAATGCGCCGCTGGGCCGTCGCCGGGAGATGCTGCCGGGCGTTGATAGGCGAGTTCTTCCTCGCCTTGCAAGGAAGCGAAGATCTCTGATCTGAATCAATCGGCCGGGGAGGAGAAACCTCCCCGGCCGCATTATTCTATGCGCAACGCGCCTTTACCCTCAACCAGTGGATGGAACGAGGT
>CAZBSW010000204.1:0-4319 GCA_964494835.1 uncultured Thermotogae bacterium | reverse complement strand
ATATAATCGCGATGGCGGGCCTCTGCCCGCGGCAATTCTTTCTGAGGAGATACCGATGAGCACACTTGCATCGTACAAGGAGCACCTTGGCGAAATAGGGAAGCTGGAATGTGCACTTGCCCTGCTGCAATGGGACCAACGCACACATCTTCCTCACAAAGGCCATCCGGTCCGTGCTGAAGTGATCGGGAAGCTAAGTAAGATGGTGTTTGAGCTTTCTGTTGCCGATGAGCTGGGAGAGTACCTGGACAAACTCGACCGGCAGGAAGGGTTGACCGAGACGGAGCGCGCAAGCCTCCGCGTTGTCGGTAAGACGTATCGGCGGAGCAAGGCGATACCGCCGGAATTTTATGAGCGGTTCGCAATCGCCGCATCACAATCCGAGGCAGCGTGGGAAGAGGCGAAGGAGAAGTTGGATTTCCAGGTATTTCAACCCCACCTGGAGAAGATGGTCGACTTTGCGCGCCAATTCGCTGAGTACTACGGGTATGAAGATTCTCCGTACGACGCGCTTATCGAAGGGTACGAACCTGGAATGACGAGCCGGGAGCTGCGTTCGGTGATCCAACCGTTGCGAGATGAACTCGTTCCGTTCATCAATCGGCTGATGCAAGACGGCAATCGGCCGGAAGACGAATTCATGCGCGGCGAGTTTCCGGACGCGATACAGCGCAAACTGTCGCTGCGGGCGCTCGAGGCGATCGGATACGATTTCGATGCCGGAAGGCTTGACCCAACTGTGCATCCATTCACGATCAGTACCGGACCGGCCGACGTGCGGGTGACCACTCGCTTCCTTCCCAACAACATCTTCTCCGGCCTGTTCAGCTCGATGCATGAGGGCGGACACGCGTTGTACGACCAGGGAATCGCGCCCGACTTACGCTGGAGTGGTCTCGATGAAGGGGCATCATACGGAATACACGAATCGCAGTCCCGCCTTTGGGAGAATCTCATCGGTCGCAGCCGTCCGTTCTGGACGTTCTTCCAGCCGATCATCGCTGATATTGTCCCGCAACTGACGTCAGTCTCCGACGAAAACCTGTATCGGGCAGCGAACATCGTCCAGCCGTCGCTCATTCGTGTCGAGGCGGATGAGGTAACCTACAACCTGCACGTCATGCTCCGATTCGAGCTCGAAGAAGGGCTGATCACAGGCAAGATCAAGGTAGCGGAGCTTCCCACGCTATGGCGCGACGCCATGGAACGTTATCTCGGAGTGACACCCGATGATGACTCACGCGGTGTTTTGCAGGATGTGCATTGGTCGACCGGTCTATTCGGGTACTTCCCCTCGTACATGCTGGGGAATCTCTATGGTGCACAGATTTTCGCCACCTTGCGGGATGATATGCCCGACCTCGACAGCAAGATCGCACACGGCGATTTCGCCGACTTACTTGCCTGGCTGCGCGACAAGGTACATAGGTTCGGCAAGATGTATGAGCCGAAACGACTCATTGCGCGCATCACCGGCAAGGAACCGGATTCCTCGTACTTCGTGCGCTACATCAAGGACAAGTACACCAGTATCTATGGGCTGTAGCCGATCGCTAGCGCCGCTTGCGACGACGTGATGGCTGGCGCTCTCGTCTCTTGGCCGGGCTCAACTCCGGCACCGACGGGACGGCTGTCATCTTGGTGAGGGCATCGTGGATCGTCTCCACTTGATAGTCACGCGTCTTGCGCGTTACTGCAATAGTGTCAAAGACATCAGCGTGGAGACAAAGCATGAATTCTTCCATCATCGCCAGACAAGCAATGGCGCCGTGGCCGGTTCCTCCGGCAGCGGCGACACACACGACTGGTTTGCCGGAGAATACGCTGTCGTTTCCTTCCTTGTGTGCCTCGCAACGACGTAGGCGATCAAACAGTGCCTTCATCGGCTCGCTCGGCTCGCCGAAGTAAACGGGCGTGATAAAGACACATCCTTCCGCCTTGTCAATCGTCTGTTGCAGTTCCTGGAAATCGTCCTGCAGTTGACAGCGGTGCTCGTTGCGGCAGGTTCCCCACCCGTCGTTGTGTACAGCACAACGGTTGATCTGAAGTTCGTTCAAGTTGATGATTCGCGTCTTGCTACGGCTGTCGACCGCTCCTTGCCGCGCCGCCTTGCCGCATGTTGACGTTAGTCCATCCGTGTTCGGACTGCTGGTGATTATAAGAACCTTCATCGTTCTCCTCTCATGATCCAGTTCATGGTTTATTGTCGTCTATCCCCGCTCAGGTACGAGCGATGCGCGCAAACCGGGCGGTGAAGTGCCGCAGGGGACCTTTCCCTTCGATGATACGATAACCGGGCAGACGATCGCGCATGGCGGTGGTCTTTTCCATCCCGTCGACGACGGCGTCGAGGTGGGCATCGGTGTACATCCGCCGCGGGATCGCCAATCTTACTAGTTCAAGCTTGGGATAGATCATCTTGCCCGAGCTGTCCGGATGAGCGAACATCACGCCTCCCACTTCCACCGAACGCACGCCGGCCTGTTCGTAAAGGGATATCACCACGGACAGCGCCGGGAACTGGGGCTGCGGGAACTCAGGCAGGAGGGCGAGTGCGTCGACATAGACAGCATGACCACCTATCGGCTCGATGATCGAGACCCCAATGCCCTTCAGCTTTTCTCCGAGATAACGCACCTGTTCGATTCGGTCGCTTAAGTAGCTAATGTCGAGTGCCTCGCGCAGGCCGACGGCCATCGCGTCGAGATCGCGGCCAGCGAGGCCGCCGTAGGTGGGGAAGCCTTCCATCAGGATCAACCGTTCACGCGCCGCGGCAAAGATCATGTCATCATTCATCGCCAAGATGCCGCCGATGTTCACCAATCCATCCTTCTTGGCGCTCATCGTCATTCCATCGGCAAGGGAAAATATCTCGCGTGCGATTTCGATCGGCTGCTTGTTTTGATATCCCTCTTCCCGTTCACGGATGAAGAACGTGTTCTCGGCGTAGCGGCAGGCATCAATGAAGAATGGAATGTCGTGCGTGTGCGCGATCTCGCTAATCTTCCGGATATTCGCAACCGAAACCGGCTGGCCGCCGGCGCTGTTGTTGGTGATCGTCATCATCACGAGCGGTATCCGTTCCCTGCCTACGTGAGCGATCAGATCAATGAGCTTCTCCGGATCCATATTCCCCTTGAACGGTAGGTTGATACGTGGTTCGTATGCCTCATCCACAACCAAATCAACCGGATCGCCGCCGTTGGCGATGATGTTGGCCCGAGTTGTGTCGAAGTGCATGTTGTTGGGGACAACGTGCCCCGGCTTGACCAACGCCGAGAAGAGAACGTTCTCCGCGGCTCGCCCCTGATGGGTGGGAAGGATATGGGCAAAACCGAATATCTCACGCGCCGTATCATGGAAGCGGACGAAACTGCGACTGCCGGCGTACGACTCATCTCCCCGGATCAGCGCCGCCCACTGCTCCTGGCTCATGGCGCCGGTCCCCGAGTCGGTCAACAGATCGACGTATACATCATCGGCGTTCAGATCAAATACGTTGTATCCCGCGGCGCGAATCCGCTCAGCCCGCTCCTCCGGCGATAGAATATTGATCGGTTCCACCATCTTAATGCGATACGGCTTGTGCACTGCCCCTCCTTCCACCCGCAGCGGTCAATCTAGAAATAGAAATGAATGCCTGTTCCAATCGCCATTGTGAGTTCTCCAATCGCCGAGATCGTACCACCGAACTCCAGATTCCACGCGAAATTCCTCGCAAACGCAAAATTGAACTCGATACCTCCCGCTACTGAAAAGATGGTTGTCTCTGGGCCGGCGGTCGAGAACGGGAACGACGCCCCACCGACGACGTAGAAATCCACCGTCGGCGTATCACTTATCTTGTATAGGACTCGCCCGGTGAAGACGCCGGAGTAACTGTAGCGGTCCCCCCAGGCAAAGATGATTCCCTCTATCCCTACGTTGGAATCAAACCAGTAGCGGCCGCTTACCAGACCTCCCCATGGGAAACCGACTTCCATTCCTATGCCGAGCGAACGGCCGGCGGATAGGTTCTCGTCCTGGGTCTGTGCCGACGCGCCAAGCGACAACAACAAGACGGCCACCAAAGCAATAACGATTGGGCCCGATCTGCACATGGCGTACCTCCTCGTATCAAGGCTTTGATGTTAGTGGAAACAAAGAATTGCCACAACCGCCCCGGCACCACGGTTGACTCAAGGAGTGGTTTGCACTTTAATGGGCAATGGCAGTCCATTACGATGGGGGGAGAACAAAGCGCGAAGCGATCGTTCGAGTCATTAAGGCGGGAGAGACGGAGAAACTGCTCAGTGTGCTGGAAGGGGCCAGGATGCCAG
>CAZBSW010000203.1:0-4320 GCA_964494835.1 uncultured Thermotogae bacterium | reverse complement strand
ATAGCCAACTATCGCATAGACCTTATCATCGTCGGAGCGGTATTCGTCTCACTGCTTGCTATCGTTATCGATTTTCTTATGGGAGGACTAGAGTGGTTGACAACGCCCAAAGGGGTTCGGATTAGGAGGAAGCGTTGATCAAGCTGGACCATGTTGGAAAGACCTACGCAGACGGGACCGAGGCGGTCAAGGACTTGACAATGGAGATCAAGGAAGGGGAGTTCTGTGTATTCCTTGGTCCTTCAGGGTGCGGAAAGACGACGAGCATGAAGATGATCAACCGGTTGATCCCTCTCACAGATGGGAAGATCTACGTCAACGGCGTTGATACGATGAAACTGGATCAAAACGAGCTTCGGCGTGGTATCGGGTATGCGATTCAGAACATCGGGCTCTTTCCGCATCGTACCGTCGAGGAGAACATTTCCACCGTCCCCATGCTCTTGAAGTGGACGAAGACCAAGCGGCGTAAACGGGCTGAGGAATTGCTGGACCTGGTAGGAATGGAACCAGGGAAATTCATCGATCGGTATCCGAGCGAGCTCTCCGGCGGGCAACAGCAGCGGATCGGGGTGGCACGTTGCCTGGGAGCGGACCCTCCGATCCTGCTAATGGATGAACCTTTCGGCGCGATCGACCCGATCACACGCAGTAAGCTGCAGGATGAGTTTCTCAAGATCCAATCCAAGATCAAGAAGACGATCGCCTTTGTTACACACGATATCAACGAGGCGATCAAGATGGGAGACACGATTGCGTTGATGCGCCAGGGAGAATTAGTGCAATACGCTTCGCCAGCTACATTGCTCAGTTGTCCCGAGGATGAATTTGTCAGGAACTTCATCGGGGCTGATCGCGTGTTGAAAGGATTGCGTCTTCTTAGAGCAAAAGACGTAATGCAAAAGCCGCCACTTACCGTTAAGGCGGAAGAAGACCCGATGGAAGTCAAGGCGCGCATGGAGAAGGAGAAGTTGCGTTGGTCGATGTTGACCGAAGATAGTGGACGTTTTCTTGGATGGATCGCCTGCGATGATCTTGAAGCAGAGAAAACGATTCGGGAAGTCATTATTCCTCCGACGGTTACGGCCGACCCAGATACACCGTTGAACGAGGCGTTGTCGATGATGCTAAACAGTGCTATAGGGACGCTGGCGATCTTGGACGAGCAAGAGATCCTCATTGGTGTATTGTCGTTTCAGATCATCCGCGACGTTTTAGGCGAACAGAGCAACAAGATGCAAGCAGAGCATCGAAGGGAAGTTCTGTGAAGCAGTACCTGATGCTTGTGATACTTTTAGCGGTCTTGCTCGGGCTGACCGTGTGGATGACAAGTCTGGGATCGGTGGGGATCTTCAAGGTGGCGCCGGCAATGAAGATTGTAACCGCCACTCTAAGACACCTGCAGATCGTTGCGGTAGCTGAACTGTTAGCTATTGCAATCGGGATCCCTATTGGCTTCTTGTCTACTCGGCGGGCATTCCGTTTTATCTCTCCGATCCTCATCGGTGTCGCCAATGTAGGGCAGACAGTACCGACACTCGCCTTTATCGGAATCGCGGCAGCGTTGCTGGGGATGGGATATAAGGCTGCCGTAATTGCGCTATTCGTCTACGCCACATTACCCATAATCCGTAATACAAATGCCGGGATCCGCTCCGTCGATCCGTCCGTTAAGGAAGCGGCACAAGGAATGGGAATGTCAAAGTGGGAGGTAACGACCAGGATAGAGCTCCCATTGGCACGACCCGTGATCATGGCTGGAATTCGAACCTCTACCGTCGTTAACGTGGGAACAGCTGCGGTTGCTGGAATGATCGGTGCAGGCGGACTGGGAGCGATAATTATGTCCGGCCTTGCTGTGCGAGTGATGCAGATTGTCATTCAAGGGGCTGCGCCTACAGCCGTTCTGGCGATCGCACTGGATGCGATCCTCGGGGGTGTAGAAGCTTGGATGACACCACGTGGACTTAAGGTGATGAAGCAAGCCCAGTGGCAGCAGCAGTAAATGTAGCCGAAGCAGCGTGCGTTGGCACATCTTTTAAATGACAATACAATAAAAGGGAGGTGGTCAATCCTTAGGGTAGGCGGCAAAAAACATGTGTCCTTCAGGAGGGAAGAGCATGAAAAGTTTGAAGATTGGAGTAGCGCTATTACTGACCATCGCAGTTGCGGCAGTGGCCTTTGCCGCACCAATTAAGATCGGTACGAAGAACT
Source organism: uncultured Thermotogae bacterium (assembly GCA_964494835.1). Taxonomy (GTDB): domain Bacteria; phylum Bipolaricaulota; class Bipolaricaulia; order UBA7950; family UBA9294; genus M55B144. Next base: position 2,106 of record CAZBSW010000203.1, on the reverse strand, counting down.
TCACCGAGCAATTTGTGGTAGGAGAACTCATGGCGATTCTGCTTGAGAATCGTGGCTATGATGTTCAGTTGACGACCGGAATGTCGAGTACGGTGATGCGGGAGGCTATGGAGTCCGGGGATCTCGACCTGTGTATGGATTATACCGGGACTCAATGGTTAACCTACACCGGGCATCCATTCAAGGGCGAAACGCCAGAGGAGATGTATGCACAGGCAAAGGCAAGCGATGCGGAGATCGGGCTTGTCTGGTTAAATCCGATTTGGTGCAACAATACTTACGCGATCGCAGTCAAGAAAGAGTTTGCGGAGGAGAACAACGTCTATACGCTCTCGCAGTTCGCCGCATACGTGAACTCCAAGGACGGCAAGGTACCGTTCGCGTCTGATTTTGAGTTCTATTCCCGTCCTGATGGGATCCTGGGATTGCAGTTGCATTACGACTTCGCATTCGAGCCAAGCTACATCACTACAGTCTTGCCAGGTTTGACCTTCGAATACCTCAATACGGACAAGAGTGTGGCTTGCATGGTCTTTGGGACCGATCCAGCCGTGGTCAAGTACGATTGGGTTGTGTTGCAGGACGATAAGAACTTCTGGCCGCCGTATGACCTCGCTCCCATCGTACGAGCAGATGCACTTGCGGCTAATCCAGGCCTTGAAGATGTGCTCAATGAGCTCATCGCGGCCTTCCCGGGAGATCCAACTGAGGCGCGGGCAGAGATGACAGCGCTCAACGCCAAGGTAGATATCGATCTGATGGAGCCGGAGGAAGCCGCCGAGGAGTGGCTCCAGGATAAAGGGTTGATCGACTAGTCGATACCCGACGCACACTATATTAGGGCCGACGGCATAGTCGGCCCTTTTTCTGTCCTATCCCATTGCAGGGAGGAAGTGATGTGATAGAGAGAAGTATTGGATTTATCCTCCCTACCAAAGTGACATTCGGTTGTGGGAGCCTCACCGCCCTCGGGGAAGAGGTAGCACGTTCAGGCTTCAAGCGGGTTGCCGTAATCACGACGAAGGATCTTATCCAACTTAACTTGACCGAGAAAGCGATCGAAATGGCAGAGCGAGGCGGAGCACGGACGGTCTTGTACAGTCGGGGTGAGAGCAATCCTACCACGCAGCTGGTAGCAGAGGGAGCTGAAGCACTCGAATTGTTCGTTCCGGATTGTATCGTTGGCTTCGGCGGGGGAAGTGCTATCGATCTGGCCAAGGGGATCGGAATCTGCCTTGGTCACGGTACGCGTGATATCAAGGCGTTTCAATGCACACCGAACATAAAGAAATGCTCAATCCCGGTCATATGTATCCCTACCACTTCTGGTACAGGGAGCGAAGTCAACCACTGGGCGGTAATCTCGGATCCGCGGAGCAAGGAGAAGCTCTCCATCGGAGATCCGATGATGGCCCCTCATATGGCGATTATCGATCCAGAACTTACCCTCACTCTAACGGCGAAGATGACCCTGTGGACCGGACTCGATGCCTTCACCCACGCGCTTGAGGCCTATGCGTCCACGCAGTCTAACCGATTGTCTGATTTGTTGGCGTTGGAGGCGATCAAGCTCGTTCTTGAAAACCTGGACCATGCGGTTAACGATGGTAAGAGCCTTGCGGCGCGGGAAGGTATGGCCCTGGCCAGCCTACTTGCTGGGGCGGCGATGCAGCAGGTGGGTCTTGGGCTGATCCATGCCATGTCACACCAGGTAAGTGGGTTCTACGACACGCAGCATGGGCTCGCCAACGCGAAACTGCTCTCACCCGTCTTTGCGTTCAACCTTCCTGAAATGCCGGAAGATAAGCGCGTAAACCTTGATTCCCTGTGCGAGAAACCGTTTCAAGAGATCCTTGCAGAGATCGACCGCGGCTATGGTGTTGTTGATGAAGTAATCACTATTCGCAAGAGCGATCTTGCCATCATGTCAAAGAGGGCGTGTACGAACGTAAACGCCGGGACCAATCCGCGTAGTCCAGAACTGAGCGAAGTTGAAAGCCTTTACCGTTCGGCGTTCGTGGTGGTGTAGTGCGCAGAATCTGAGTGATTCAATCCCCTAGCCTTCTTAGGTAACAAGCCGTCTAAGCTTGGTTATGAATGTCTTGC
>CAZBSW010000202.1:0-4339 GCA_964494835.1 uncultured Thermotogae bacterium | reverse complement strand
ATTCCATCCAGTCCTGCGCGACCGCAGAACCACGCGCCCCGTTGGCGACGAGTCCGTACATGTTCTCATTGGGCCGAGTGAAAAACGTGGCGATATCCCTCAGTTCGTCCATCGTGCGCGGCGGCCGCAAATCATAACCATACTTCGCCTTGAAATTCGCCTGTTCTTCCGGATCGTTGAACAGATCTTTGCGGTAGATGAGGCTGTTGGCATATCCGCCCAGAGGGAACGCGATCTGCTTACCGTCCCAGCTTCCTTCCGTCCACATGACAGGCAAGATATCCGGCACATCGATCTCTTCGTAGTCTGCCAGGATAAGAGGAGTCAAATCGAGCGTCCATCCTTTCTTGGCAACCTCTCCAGTCCACATGATATCCGTCGTTGCGAGATCGTACTGCTTGCTATGCGTGGCATAATCCTGAGTGATTTTTTGGTAGAGCTCCGTATAACCAAGAATGTCTACCTCAACTTTCGCTCCGCTAACCTGTTCAAACTTCGTTCCTAAGACTTTCAGATAAGCAGCATACTGGTCCGCCATACAGGCTAAGTGAAGGACCATTCCCTGATATGGCTTGTCCTGAGCTGTTCCCAGCATAGCGATACCGCTGGTTACCAAGAAACTCATCGCAATCACTACAATTACCTTCCGCCATAGGTGCATTTGTAAGCCCTCCTTTTGGTCTTCCACACAGGCATGAGCCATCCGTCCTCAGCTTGACTTTCTACTTCCCCCAGCTTACGGGCATCACCTCCTTTCGCGACTCACGGTCCTTGTAGCGGCCTAGAGTTGCGACACGAATCACCATATATTAATTTGGTCCTAAGCACCGTCTTCTTTTTGGTACTTATGCCCTTGCCTCTTCGTATGAAGACCTTCATTGCTTTTTCCCCCATCTCATATGCTGGGATGTAGATGGTTGTAAGCCGTGGCTGCACAAATTCCAACAGCGGAAGATGGTCGAAACCGGTTACTCCTATGTCACGTGGCACATGAAGGCCTAACTCCTCAGCCGCCTTTATCACTCCAACTGCCATGAGATCATTTCCTGCCATGATGGCGTCGACACCGGTGGAGCGAAGTAGATCTTGGGCAAGCGCGTAACCGCTTTCGTAAGTGAAGTTACCGTACAAGACGGCTGCTGGTTCTAAGCCTTCGTTTCGCATGGCAGCCACAAACCCTGACAGCCGATCCGACGCTGTGCTGACCTCTTGCGGACCAGCAATGTATGCGATATTTCGATATCCGTTTTGCGCCAGCATCGTAGTCAGACTATAGCTGCCGGATTTGTTGTCAGCCTCAACGCTGGGCAACCCGTCCACGCTTCGGTCGGCCACCACTATGTCTATTCCTCTCCGGAGGAGACGGTTGAGGCTCTCTTTGTCTGGCTGACCAACCGGAATGAAGATGATCCCTTCCACCTGCTCTGCCAGGAGGATCTCCAAGTACCGCAACTCCTTTTCCGCCGAGTGGTTACTGTCACAGATGAGCGTGGAATACCCTTCTTCAAAAGCCACTGATCCTACACCGCGCGCGAGAAGAGAGAAGAAAGGGTTTGATATGTCCGGAAGTAGAACCGCAATGATTTGTGTCTTCTGTCGACGCAAGCGTTGCGCCATTCTAACAGGTACGTAATCGAGTGCTTCTATCGCTTCCAGAACGCGGGCCTTTGTCTCTGGGCGCATATGCTCTACATCATCACCGTTCAGCACCCTGGAGACTGTTGTAACCGACACTCCAGCGCTCCTTGCTACGTCCCGGATCGTCACTCTTGGGTGTCTTTTCAAATTTAGGGTACCGTTTCCCGAAATCGTTACCCCACCATAGCACAGATTCTTCACTTTGTCAAATGCATAGGCAGTAAATGGGAACAGAAGCGGTTCGCAAGTGCCAGCGCTGAGGACTGCAGCTTCTAGCATCAGTTGCTCTGCCACTCGCTTGAGACCGGTCGTCGCTTGCCGTTTGTGCGGACTCGTTAAGGTTACGCCTTTATTCTTGTATGGGTGCCCTCCTTCAACGGATTTGACGCTTTGTGCACAGATGACCTAGGCTCGCCTAGGTAAGGAAGTAAGGGCACCCCATAGGTGTGTACTGGCAGTCATGTGAAGGGGGGAGAAGAGATGCTCGATTGGTGCAGAAAGCTCATGCTGGTGGTAATCACACTGGTCTTGCTTGTCGGGGCTGTTTCTCTTTGCGCAGATGTTCCGATTGCATGGAGCACGATCGCCCCACTCTCGTTACCCAGGCATTCCGGGGCTGTCATCGAAGTGGACGGCCTGATCTATGTGATTGGCGGCATCGAATACGGTAACACGATGACTATCTATGGACAGTCGTACAATGTGACCTCAGGGACGTTGGTTGAAGTCTACGATCCGGCTGGCGATTCGTGGAGACGGCTGGCGGATCTTCCTTATCCAATCAACCTGATGGCACGGCAAGCTGAAGGTCGTCAGTGGCCTGCCGCGGCGTCACTTGAAGGAAAGATCTATCTATTCGGTGGGGCGAGCCTCAACGGGGATGTACGAGATACGATCGATGTTTACGACATTGCGACGGATACCTGGACAGCCGGAATTGCCGGACTCCCCGAACCAACCTGTGCGATGTCAGCAGCGACCTTAGGAGACACGATCTATCTCTTCGGAGGAGCAACGAGTATCGATCCCTACGCCCCACAGGACTATGTCTCTGCCTGTTATGCGTTCGATCCGGCCACTCGAAGCATCAAGCAAATTGCCTCAATGCCGATCGCCCGGTTCAAGACGACGGCAATCCCGATGAACGGCCGGATTCTCGTCCTCGGCGGGATCTCGGCGACCGCATCGGCAAATGCTCAAGTCTACGATGTAGCGACCGATACTTGGATAAAGCTGAAGCCGGTATACTGGGAGCGCCGATTCTGGGGTGGAGCTGAAGTCGATGGAGCCTTGTTCCTCGTCGGCGGGCGGGACGAACACGCTCTCTCTTCTGGAGTAGTCGACGTCTATGTTCCTGGCTTCGATGCGTGGGTCGCTGGAGATCCGATGACTGTGGCCCGGGAGGATGCTTTCACCGTCTCTGTTGACGGTGCTCTTTACGTTATTGGGGGACGGAACCATGAAGGGATCGCCTTTGCGGATGGAGAGAGAGGACTTCCTGATCTGGCAAACGTCACCTACTCGCCTCTCCCACAGCCAGAGCCCGAAGTAGAGATTGTGTGGAGCGAAGGATCTCCAATGCCGACGCCGCGGTACTTCGGAGCGACAGCGACGAACGATGGCCTGATCTACACGATAGGCGGTCTAGAGAGTACCGATCCAACGGGCCGGGTTAACGAGGCATACGATCCGGAAACTGGCATCTGGAGAACGCTCGCGCCCCTTCCAGAGGGGCGGTTCAACATCTCGGCTGCGGCTCTTGATGGTACGATCTACGTCTTTGGCGGCGGCGATCTCGCCGGCCGGGTAACCGACACTGTCTTCGCCTATGACATCGAATCGGACACCTGGAAACTATCGGGGCACTTGCCGAACGCTGTAGCCGGCATCTCAGCGGTAGCCCACGAGGGAAAGATCTTCCTGTTTGGAGGGAGCCAGAGCTCGCAGATGTTCGTTCCAAAAGAGAACTACTTCGCCGCCGCGTATATTTTCGATCCGGCAACGTTGACCTTCGAGGAACTGCCGCCAATGCCAGTCGCCCGGAACATGGCGTTTGCTTGCTCCGTAGAAGACGGCGTATTCGTAATCGGTGGGATGAAGTCTCCCGGCGCAACGGCGAATCAACGCTACAACCCACCGATCCGAGCGTGGACGATCATGGCCGAGATGCCGAACGCTCGGGGCGGGCATGGGGGCGCAGTGATTCGAACACTGCCGACCCGGGGGGTGTATGTACTGGGAGGCGCGAACCGAATTGACGTCTACGGCTACGACTGGGGCGAGGACAGATGGTTTGTGGCTACGTCGATTCCCGCTCCGCGCAATCTGAGCTTCACTGCCGTTGTCGCTCGTTCCCCGGAGAGGATCTTCATGATTGGTGGGGTGGACGAGACGGGCACGGTGAGAGACACAATGTGGTTCGGCGAGCCGGTAACTGACTAATTATGGCATAACATGCCAATTGCCCCCTAGCCGTTTGGTTGCGCCCGGAATGTGCGTGGTCGTCTGTCCGCGGTGACAAGCGCACCTACTTCATATGCAGATTGATGCCTCAACGTAGCACGAGTCCGTTAGCCGCTTCACGGTGAAATGTGAGTCCCCCCTAGCAAAACCTGCGGCCCCTGCGCCGATAAGCCCAACGCCAGAGACCGACAAGCAGATTCCATCGCGGAACTTGCTTCATGTACTCACGATATGGATC
>CAZBSW010000201.1:0-4340 GCA_964494835.1 uncultured Thermotogae bacterium | reverse complement strand
TCTTTCTTCCTCGCGCAGCCGTGTTTCCCGTTGCAGGCATTTGTTCAACCTCCTTAACAGTAGACGCTCGACTCCCCCCTCTAGGGGATCGCGCTCGACATCAGTCTACCTCGTTCCGCCGTCCCTCTACCATGGACGGCGGCCAATGCGGATGGGCGAGTTCGTCCCGGAATGAGGTGATGGATGTCAACGACGAAACATTTATCCGATAAGGAGTGTATATTGGTGTGGAGGAGGGACAAGACAGGGTGTATCACGTTCAAGATGAGGTGAGTCTGTTGAGGGCTTCACTCGCTGGCGAAACCGAGGCTTGGGGCGAGATCGTCGTCCGCTACAAGGACGCTGTCTTCGGCCTGTGTTTAGGCTTCTTGCGCAACCGCGCCGATGCCGAGGATATCACACACGATGCCTTCATCCGTGCGTACACCAACCTGAGGCGATACAAATTGGAGAGGAAGTTTTCCACTTGGTTGTTCACCGTGGCATCGAATTTGTGCCGCAACCGTCTTCGCTATCGGCGATACCATCCGGTCATTTCTCCGCCCGATCAGGTGAGCGGAGGGAACGATCCGGCGTATATCGTCGCCCGCGAGGATCGATCAGCTGCGGTGCGATCGGCGATCGATAGACTACCCGCAAGTTACCGTGCTCCGATCGTTTTGCGCTATTACAACGAACTTGCGTACAAGGAGATCGCCGAAATCCTTTCTCTCCCCGAAGGGACCATAAAGACGCGAATCCATCGCGGGAAGATGTTACTGAAACAGGAAATGGAAAAATATGGGGTGATCCACTATGAGAGTGGATAATCTAGATCAGGCGCTATCAGAGGCGTTGCATCACGAGGCGCAGGAAGAAGCGTATTGTATCGATCGTCTGGAAGAGAGGGTAGTCGCAGAAATAGAAGGGTCCATCCCCAAAGGGAACGTACTTGAACTGCTCGGGAGAATGCTCGCTCCTACGCGGGGTGCGCGTATCGGCCAGCTGGCCACAGTCGGCCTGACCGCTGTCCTATTCTTAGCACTTGGGGTGTTCCTTGCTGATAGGCTTTCGCACTCGAACAGCGCTACCATCGCTCCTGTGATGGCAAGCGGTCTGCACGGAGAGGGGAATGAAGTCCTATTCGTCATGCCCGCCCCCGGTGCGCACAGTGTGAGTGTCGTAGGTAACTTCAACGACTGGGAGGCAACCCCTCTCACCGATACCAACGGTGATGGAATATGGACGGCACATATACCACTTCCCCCGGGTCGTTACGAGTATGCGTTCGTGGTTGATGGCCGTTGGTGGGGTCAGGACCCACTTGCGGATGAATACGTGCGTAGCTTCGGAGAGTACAATTCAGTGCGATACGTGGGTCAAGCAGGAGATGGGGCATGAGACGCCCGGGATTTATGCTCTTCCTCGCGGCTTGTCTGTTGACGGCCGCGTTCAACCTCAGCGGTGCTGAGCCATCGATAAGCGATGTCGAGCAGGCGTTGGCTGCACTCTCACTCGCAAAGGGGACGGAAATCATGGAGGCACTCACGCTCGGCTTTTCACAAGGATGCCTGCAACCAGCTGAGGCGCTCCATCTCATCGAACGGCTGACCCCAAATGCGGGGGAACCAAGGGATAAGGAAGGGATACTCCTTACGATCGCTCACGCAATTCAAGACGGACTGCCGGTGACAATGCTCGTGGAGAAAGCGGAGGAAGGCCTGGCACGTAACATACCGCTATCTCTAATCCTCAACGGGTCCAACGGACAACCGCGGATACTGGGATTGAATCAGCGCGAATACCTGCTCGGCGCGGTACGTGATCTTCTCTATTCCAAAGGTATCTTCAGCTGCCCGCCTGGGACGCAACCGGTCCCCCAATCCGTCCCTGTTGCACGCTTCGATACGTTAGTGAACGAGACGGCCGATTGTCTGGCCGACTACGTCGAGGCGGGCGGAAGCCCGTTGGAGGGACACCTGATGTACCAGCAGGTAAGCACCCGGCTCACCGACCTGTCAAAGCTGACCACACCTACCATCCTGCCAGAAGATGCAAAACTTGTCTTGGATCGGATCACTCCGGCAGACCTGACAGCCATTGTGCTTAAGATATTCGAATAAAAGGAGGCATTATGATCGGCAAACGCTCGGCATTGATCTTCGTTCTCGCCGCCATGGTGATACTGATCGGGTTGATCGGTATTGCTCAAGGAGTGGCGCCCAAAGGGATCATCATAAAACCACCAGAGCCCTCTGGCCTAACGGTACGGGTGTGGGTGGACAAGGGGGCATACGCGCTTCAAGAGAAGCTACAGATCCACTTCGAGGTAAACCAAGACGCCTACGTCTATATCTACGACATCGACGCAAATGGCAAGATAAGTCTGATATTCCCAAACTACTATTCACAGAACAACTACGTCCAAGCAGGCGAACACGTTCTGCCTGATAAGTCTACTTATAACTTCAAAGTGGTTGAACCGACGGGGACGGAGTATTTACAGGCAATCGCAAGTAAACAGCAACTGAACCTTGCTCCACAGTTTCAATTGTCGATTCCGTTCCCGTTGTTGGGAAGTGATCCGGATGCGTTCAAGCTACAGATTCAGGGGCAGATCATGGGAATCGTTCCCGATCCGCAATGGAGTGAGGATTGGACGAGCTTCGAAGTTATCTCAGGGTACGCCCCGAGCTATGGAACACTCGTTATCAACTCGGTCCCCAGTGGTGCGTGGATCGCTCTCGATGGCAATTTCGTCGGGTACACGTCGCGCACGCTGTACGTACAACAGGGGTATCACCAGGTTACAGTCGGGAAGAGCGGGTACTCGAACTATGATCAAGGGTTATTCGTGATGGGCGGGCGCACGCGCACATTGAATGTCACGCTCACGCCGGTCGCACCGGTCAACCAGGCCCCGAACGCTGCGTTCAACTACTCGCCGACGTCACCCACCGCAGGAAGCTGGGTCCAGTTCGATGCCTCCGGCTCTTCCGATCCCGACGGCTCAATTTCGTCCTACAACTGGAACTTCGGCGACGGCTCTACCGCCTCGGGTATGACGCGCTACCATCAGTTCGCCACCTCCGGCACGTACACCGTTGTCCTCACCGTCACCGATGACGACGGCTCCACCGATTCCGAGACCAAGTACGTGCAAGTCATCTCGACCAATCAGCCGCCGGTCGCCGCATTCAACTTCTCGCCAACGGCGCCAAAGGTATCGGAATGGGTAAGGTTCGATGGAACAGGGTCGTCCGATCCTGATGGCACGGTTACATCCTACGCCTGGAACTTCGGCGACGGCGCCACCGGCAGCGGTAACGTGGTATATCACCAGTTCAGCGCTACTGGAACATACACTGTAAGTCTCACCGTCACCGATGACGACGGCGCCACCGATTCCGAGACCAAGTACGTGCAAGTCATCTCGACCAATCAGCCGCCGATCGCTGCATTCAACTACTCACCGACATCGCCTACCGCAGGAAGCTGGGTCCAGTTCGATGCCTCCGGCTCTTCCGATCCCGACGGCTCAATTTCGTCCTACAACTGGAACTTCGGCGACGGCTCTACCGCCTCGGGTATGACGCGCTACCATCAGTTCGCCACCTCCGGCACGTACACCGTTGTCCTCACCGTCACCGATGACGACGGCTCCACCGATTCCGAGACCAAGTACGTGCAAGTCATCTCGACCAATCAGCCGCCGGTCGCCGCATTCAACTTCTCGCCAACGGCGCCAAAGGTATCGGAATGGGTAAGGTTCGATGGAACAGGGTCGTCCGATCCTGATGGCACGGTTACATCCTACGCCTGGAACTTCGGCGACGGCGCCACCGGCAGCGGTAACGTGGTATATCACCAGTTCAGCGCTACTGGAACATACACTGTAAGTCTCACCGTCACCGATGACGACGGCGCCACCGATTCCGAGACCAAGTACGTGCAAGTCATCTCGACCAGCCAGCCGCCGGTCGCCGCATTCAACTACAGCCCCTCCTCCCCGAGCCTGGGGCAGCCCATCACCCTCAACGCAAGCTCGTCATACGATCCCGACGGAACCATAGTCTCTTATGCCTGGGATTTTGATAACAACGGGACCAACGACGCAAGCGGAATGACTACTTCCGTCACCTATTACAACGTGGGCGCGCACATGATTCGACTGACCGTGACCGACAACAGCGGATTATCGGCGACTATCACCAAAGCCGTTACAGTGTCCGGAGGCGGCATCCCCGGCAGTCCGGCGATGGGCGGGACGCCCGGGATCTTCGTGTGGGGAACGAATACGTGGCATATCACGGTTAACGCCGGTGCCGGATGGTCGACGGCTCACGGCTACCGCATCGAAC
>CAZBSW010000200.1:0-4369 GCA_964494835.1 uncultured Thermotogae bacterium | reverse complement strand
GCACGTCGAATGGGTGATCCCCTCGATTGCGTCCGACTGGCCGTGCGTCCAGTCATACATGGGGTAGATGCACCACGTATTGCCCTGGCGGTGGTGGTGCGCACGCAGGATCCGGTACATCACCGGATCGCGCATGTTCAGGTTCGGATGTGCCATATCGATCTTGGCGCGTAGCGTCCGTGAACCGTCGGGGAACTCGCCGGTGCGCATCCGCCTGAACAGATCGAGATTCTCTTCCACGGAACGATCGCGGTACGGGCTGTTCCGGCCGGGGGGCGTAATCACTTTGTCGCCGTCGCGGACCGCCGTGCCGCGGTATTCGCTGATCTCGTCAGCGCTCAAGTCACACACGTACGCCTTCCCATCTTTGATCAGGAGCTCGGCCCACTCGTAGAGCTGCTCGAAGTAGTCGGACGCGAAATAGAGGCGATCTTGCCAATCGACGCCGAGCCAGCGCATGTCCTCGATGATTGCGTCCACATACTCCTGCTCTTCTGCCGCCGGATTGGTGTCGTCAAAGCGGAGGTTGAACTTGCCCCCGAATTCCTGCGCGATGGAATAGGCGAGGAGAAATCCCATCGCATGTCCGATATGGATGTAGCCGTTCGGCTCCGGCGGCCAGCGAGTGTGCACCCGGCCGTCGTTCTTCCCTTGGCTCAAATCTTCGGCGATGATGCGGCGGATGAAGTCCGTGCCGCCGGTGGATAGCTCATCATTATTGGATCCATACTCGCGATGCAGTGTTTTGTTGTTCATACTGTCCTTGTGGTATGGCTTTAAAACACAGGGATCGATCCCCTCCAACATAGCTGCGACAGCGAAAGTCTACAATAGAACAGGGTAGGTGGTCAATCAAGCCTTCCCGAATTTGGGCGCAGGGCGTGGAGATGTTGGCACGATCCGTCATTCGGTAACGTCTATAATTCGGATGGCACACGATCTGTGGAGGGATCATGGCAAACCGAAACGATGCAATCAGTCCTGTCACTCGATCGAAGGAGCGCGCCAGGAGGTACTACGATCGATTGAGTCGCTGGTACGATCGGCTGGCAGCCCGTTCTGAAAGAAGGTACACAAACTTGGGGCTGGAAAAGCTCGCTGTGTGTGAAGGGGACAGGGTGCTGGAGATCGGATTCGGCACCGGCGGGACGATCGTCTCATTGGCCCGATCGGCCGGAGCTACCGGTAAGGTACATGGCGTCGACATCTCGGAAGGCATGCGCCGTGTCACCGAACTGAAGGTATCGGTGGCGGGGCTAACGGACAGGGTCAATCTGCAACGAAAAGACGCGGTTCAACTGCCGTTCCCCGACGATTTCTTCGATCGCGTGTTCATGAGCTTCACACTTGAGCTGTTCGACACGCCGGAGATTCCGCTCGTGCTCGGTGAATGCCGGCGAGTCCTGCGGCGGCGGGGCAAGATCTGCGTCGTTTCGATGTCAAAGCGAGGAGGGTTGGTGGAGCGGTTGTATGAATGGTTGCATCATTGCTTCCCTGTTCTCGTTGATTGTCGGCCGATATTCGTTCGACAAGCGGTTACCGCGGCCGGTTTTGAAATCCTGGATGATGCTCTACTCACCATGTGGGGTCTTGGCGTAGAAATCGCTCTCGCACGAAAGCCCTTACGTTAGACCAGTTATGCCTTCTAGTGGGGTGCTTTGCAGTTCTGTACACGGGGCAGACGCGCGTGGAGTTGACGCTGGCCGCTCAAAAAGCCATAAGTATAGATACAACGATTTACAAGCGGGAGGTGCTTCTCCAATGAAGAAGACGGAGAGGCACGCCAAGCAATTTGCTGTCTTGATATTGCTTCTTCTGTTCGCAACATTCTTCTCCCCCTTCTTGGTGTGCCACGGAGCAACTGAGCCGTTGCTGGTTTCTGTTTCGGGAAGTGGAGAACAGGTATGCGGGACGACCTTCTCGCATGTTGTCACGGTCTCGTGGAGCGTGAGCGGTGGAATTGCTCCCTACAGCGGCAGCATGACGATTACAAAACCCTCCGGCGATGAGGAGACGATCACCGACCTCCCGTCTGAAGGGTCGAGGGCTTTTACCCTTGATGCGCCCGGCGGAGGCGCTCTCTTAATCAAGGTGGAGGTCATGGATTCGATGAACTCCCATGCCTCTTCGTCTTCTCAAGTCACGCTGGAACCGTGTTCCAAGTCCGGGGAGACCACGCCGGAAGAGGGCGCCGAGCTGCCGCCGTTTGAGTTTACCATCGATCCGCGCGTTCAGCCGATTCAGGGTTTTCTCGACCCTTGGAAAGACGGCGACTTGCGACGGGTAGCCGCTCTCAGCGATCCCTATGGACGCGTATCTTCCTTTGTCGAAGATGAGATCATTTTTCAGACGCGTGATCCCGCTGTTCTCGGCGCTTTCTTAGCACGCTGCGATGGGCAGATCGTTGCACAGATCGATCCCGCGATTGCGGGCCTTGATGATCTGGAGCCCATCTACCTGGTACGAGTCGATCCGACATGTGCATCGCTTGATTCGTTCGTAGAACACGTTACTGCGATCTCCTCTGCCAACGGGCGGGTAGCGAGGGGGCTGTACCGGTTTTCGAGCGAGCGCGGCGCCCGCCTCATCGCACTTGCCATGGCAGAGGCGTATGCCGGTAACCCGGTGGGCGTAAACTGGGTCGGAGGCGGGAGCGCGATTCCGACCTCGACGATCGAGGGAGCCATCGGCGTTGATATCCCGGCATACACTCCCGATGCATACCAATGGGATCATCTGCGAGCGGGAACCGTTCAAGACATCGGCGTTCCGGAGGCCTGGTCGCTGTTGTTCCACACGGGCATTCTCGCAAACCGAGTGAATATCGCCGTGATAGACGGCGGCTTTTCACCGAACGACGATCTTGTCTTGTGGAGGTATGACTCGATGGTCTACGGCACGTCGCCCACGGATTCGGAGAACTCAATGACCTGCGGTGGCGGTGACTGTCCTTGGCACGGGTCGAATGTCTGGAGCGCGGCCATGGCCGTGCCGGACAACGGCTTCGGTGCCGCCGGGACAGCGGGACCGGTCGGTCGTTCTATCATCGTCTATGTGGGCGCCGATATCTTCTCGTGGACATCCGGCCTCATCGTCGCTAAGGCAGAGGGAGCGCAGATCATAAACCTGAGCTTGGGGATGACTGCTCCTCAGATCTTCGATCCCACGCTGATGATCTCAGAAGATGTGTTTGAGGGTGTTCACGACGATAACACGCTCATATTCGCCGCAGCGGGAAACGATGGCACGGATGTAGATGGGGAGGTGTGCGGACCGGTCGGATGGCCGTTTCCTGTCGAGAGGTGCTTCGAGGACACATGGTACATTCCATGCGAGAACAACGGCGTCATCTGCGTCGGCGGCCTTGGCTGGAATTCACGGTATGCAGACGGCCAGTCCAACCACGGCAGTGACAGCGTCGACATCTATGCACCCTTTAGCGGTTATGTTGCATCGGATCCCGAGCTTGTCGATGCCAGGGGGACCGCGGTCAGCGACGCGGCACAATGGATGAGCGGAACGAGCTTCGCGTCGCCCTATGCCGCCGGGGTAGCGGCCTTGATCTGGGCCGCCGATCCCGGCCTTGATGCCGGCGATGTGTGGCAGATCATGGAAGAGACCGCTCATTCCAGATATCCCGGCGCGCCTGTGAAATGGGTCAACGCCTACGATGCGATACTCAGGGCGCTCGGCACCGCGCTGTTTGTCGAGATCGACCGACCGGAAGCAGGTGCAACTGTGGCGGCCGGCCTTCCCCTGGAGCTGGCCGGACATGTTACGTACGCGGGAGAGCCGGGACAGATTGTCGATTGTGCCGTCACATGGTCCTCGGACGTAGAAGGGGTTATTGCGGAGCGGCCGATGACGTTGGTTGTCGGAGAAGGAGGGATCGTCACGCGGCCTGTGTTTGCCACGACGTTCCTCTCTGCAAGCGGCGATCAGACGATCACGCTGCGCGCGCAGACGACGGATCCAGCGTTAGTTGGAGAGGATCAAGTGTTGGTTCATGTGGGCAATGTCCCGCCGTCTGTACGGATCACGTCTCCTGTTTCTGGAACAGAGATTTGTCAGGGTGAGCGAGTCACCCTACGTGGCATCGCGTCGGATCCCAATGATCCCGGTCCTCTTCCGGATACAGCATTTGTGTGGACCTCGACGATCGGATCCGGACCGCTGGGTGTGGGACCGGTGGTGAGTACCGATCGATTGATGAGTGGCCTGCACACGATCACGCTCGAGGTGGTCGACAGCGAGGGGCTGCCGGGACGGGATTCGATTCAACTGCGCGTCATCAGTGCCACGGATTCCCGATGTGCAGGGAATCGCGGCCCACGTCCGGAGATCATCCGGCCGGTGAACGGTACTCGGT
>CAZBSW010000199.1:0-4372 GCA_964494835.1 uncultured Thermotogae bacterium | reverse complement strand
CACCACGGCCACGCTTTCCACCGCTATGTTTCCCACCGATGTAGGCATCATCGACTTCAACGATGCCAGCGAGCTTGTCCTCGAACCCGTAGCCGGGGCGCATAGCCTTGCGTATCTGCATTGCCATGCGCCACGCAGTTTTGTAGGTAACTCCGATAGTGCGCTCGATCTGCTTGGCCGATACGCCTTTCTTGCTTTCGACCATCAGCCAGATCGTGATGAACCACTTGGAGAGCGGTGTCCGGCTTCGATGGAAGATCGTGCCGCTAGTGACGGAGAACTCATAGGAACATTCGCGGCAACGCCATATCTTGCGGGTAGAAATCCAGTAAGGATGGATTGCACCACAGCGAGGACACGTAACGCCTTTGGGCCAACGCTTGGAGCGAAGAAAGACCTCGCACTTGTGTTGGGTGGAGAACCTTTTTTGAATATCGATAATGTTCATGCTAACCTCCTATACAAGGAGTATAGCACAAATTGATTAGTGTGTCAAGGGGATAAAGCCTATGTGGATTGCTGGGCATAGGACAGATACTGCTAAGTGGTACTGTGTGTGGTACATTTCCGCCAATTCACTACTCGCCTTCACCCGAGAATTCGGACCACGAAGATGAAGACCGACTCACTGGTTTGAGCCTGCCCCATTCTTCGGACCAGTCATAATGTGAGAAGCCGAGCTCCTGAACCTCCCATTTCGAGTGCTTGTTGGTGAGGCAATGCGGCCCATTGACTTCGTTTGAAGCGATTGCTACAATGAATCATCATGCCAGAAGGATTGGGTAGTGTCCTGCAAGGATTCGCGAGTCGTTGCCTGAATTCCCCCTGGTATTGGTGTGACGCCAGTTCTCCTGTACGCGGCTAGGTAGGATAGAATAGCTGCACCGAGAGACTGGCAAGATGACTGCAGGTATTTCCTGTGGTCTTTTTCATTGCCGTTGGGTGAGAGCGATGACCAGAGGATGTGCCGACACGGACACAAGAGGAAGATACAGCATGCCCGTCGAGCGAGCTTCGAACGCGTCGCCGGGATTCCGGGGAAGTCTCTGGGAGGCATGCCATCAGGGAAGATTCACCCCATACGGATCTACGGCTTGCAACGCGTCAACCAGAGAGTTATCGGACGTTCACGAACGCCGACACACGCCGGTGTCAGCGAGGAGGAGATAATCGATGTATCGCCCCACGATGACCGAAGTAAACGTCCTTGCCAGAGAAGCAAATCTGATCCCCATTTGGGCGGAGATTCCCGCTGATCTTGAGACCCCGGCATCCGTGTACCTCAAGCTGCGAGGCTCGCGACCCTCGTTCCTCCTTGAAAGCGTCGAGCGAGGGGTACAAGTAGGGCGGTATTCCTTCCTCGGCATAGATCCGAACGCCGTTTTGACCGCTGCGGATGGTGGCGTTATGCTGCAGGAGAGCAGCGGGGCCACAAGGGACATATCTCCGGCCGATGGCGACCCACTCTCTGCCCTAAAGGAGATTCTCGGGAGATATCGGCCACCGGCGAGTCCCGAACTCCCCGAGTTCTACGGCGGCCTCGTTGGCTATCTCGGCTACGACGCGGTACGCTTCTTCGAAAGAGCTCCCCTTCCCCCCAACCCAGGTCTTGCACTCCCGGACGCAGTGTTCCTGCTGTGTGACACAGTGGTGATCTTCGATCACGTCAAGCGTCAGATGATGGTGGTCGTCAGTGCTCACATCGAGGACGACGCACGAGCTGCCTATGAATCCGCCGTGTGCAAGATCGAAGAAGTCACTGCGGCGCTGCGGCGGCCCCTTCCCGCAATGGCACGCTCTTCTGTCGAGGATGCGACGGCAGGCGACGAGAGCTGGACCGCCAATTTCGAGCGAGCCGATTTCGAGAACGCGGTTCGCGCGGTGAAGGCGTACATCACTGCCGGGGACATCTTCCAGGGGGTGTTGTCACAGCGACTGTCGCGGCAAACGGAAGTGGATCCCTTTGCTGTCTACCGGGCCTTGCGGATGCTGAATCCGTCTCCCTACATGTTCTATCTCGATCTTCCCGACCGCCTTCACATCATTGGCTCCTCGCCGGAGACGATGGTCCGATTGCGGGGTCGCCAGGCCGAGGTGCGGCCGATTGCCGGGACGAGGCGCCGCGGCGCGGATCTGGCAGAGGACCAATCTCTTGCCGATGAGCTACTCGCCGATCCCAAGGAGAGGGCCGAACACGTCATGCTCGTCGATCTTGGGCGAAACGACCTCGGGCGCGTCTGTCGATATGGAAGCGTACAGACCCGGGAGCTAATGACGATCGAGCGGTATTCCCACGTGATGCACATAGTTTCCAGCGTGCAGGGGGAGCTGCGACCGGACATGGACGCGCTCGATCTCCTCCGCGCCACGTTCCCTGCGGGAACTGTATCCGGCGCCCCAAAGGTGCGGGCGATGGAGATAATCGCCGAGCTAGAGATGGAGCGACGGGGCCCGTACGCGGGGGCTGTTGGCTACTTTGGCTACTCCGGTGCGATGGACACATGCATCACGATTCGCACCCTGGTTATGCACGGAGGATTCGTACATGTTCAAGCTGGTGCCGGGATCGTCGCAGATTCCGACCCTTCACGTGAGTACGAAGAGACTCTTGGCAAAGCGAAGGCCCTGACAGAAGCAGTGCAACGGGTCCAGGCGGACCCTGCCTTGCTCACCCATGGAGGCAAGCGATGATCGTTGTCATCGATAACTACGATTCGTTCACTTACAACCTCGTTCAGTACCTGGGTGAGCTGGGGGCGCAGATTCAAGTCTTTAGGAACGACGTTGTCACGACCGCGGAGATTATGGCGCTCGCCCCTCAAGGAATCGTCTTGTCTCCAGGTCCAGGCCGACCAGAGGGGAGCGGCGTCTGTCCGCAAGTCGTACAGGAACTCCACCAGCAGGTTCCGATTCTCGGCGTCTGTCTCGGCCATCAGGCGATCGCCTACGCCTTGGGCGGAACAATCGTGCAAGCTCCGCGACTTATGCATGGCAAGACCTCAGCGATCCATCACACCGCGCAAGGTATCTTTATCAGTATTCCAAACCCATTCACCGCTACCCGATATCACTCCCTTATCGTGTCGGAACCACTGCCGGCAGGGCTCGAAATGACGGCTTTCACTGTCGAGGGCGAGATCATGGCCTTGCAGCATCGGGAATACCCTCTGTTCGGTGTCCAGTTCCATCCTGAATCCATCCTCACATCGCATGGCAGACAGCTCTTAGGGAACTTTCTTTCCTTTACGACGACGTATGAAAAGGAGGCCCTACGATGACCATTCGAGAGGCCATTGCCCGGTTGGTGTGCGGCGATAGCCTGACCATGGACGCGGCGGAGAAGGTGATGGATCAAATCATGATTGGGGAAGCCACCGACGCCCAGATCGCAGCTCTTCTTGTGGCCCTTCGAGTCAAAGGTGAGACCGTGGAAGAGATCGCGGGATTTGCAAGGGCAATGCGGAGAAACGCCATTCCTGTCACGACAACGAGTACTACGCTCGTCGACGTCTGTGGCACCGGGGGAGACGGCCGAGGAACCTTCAATATCTCTACCACCGTGTCTCTTGTAGCTGCGGGCGCAGGACTGAAGGTGGCCAAGCACGGGAATCGTTCGGTCTCCAGTCGGTGCGGGAGCGCGGATGTCCTTGAGGCACTCGGGGTGAATTTGGATCTCACGCCTGAGGCAATCGGTCGGTGCATCGACGAGGTGGGGATCGGCTTTTTGTACGCTCCACGTCTCCATCCGGCGATGAGATATGCGATCGGACCCCGCCGCGAGATGGGGATACGAACTGTGTTTAATCTGCTCGGGCCTCTCACAAATCCGGCGCGAGCACAGATCCAGCTGCTCGGCGTATACGACGACTCGCTCACCGGGCTACTTGCAGCAGTCCTGCAATCGCTCGGCTGCCAATCTGCGTTCGTCGTGCACGGTGGAGGAGGCATGGACGAGCTATCCACCCTCGGAACAAACCGCGTCACCCGACTCACTGAAGGCCGGCTGGAGTCGTTTGTTCTCGATCCTGGCACGCTGGGCCTTTCGACTTGTACTCTCTCGGATCTCCAAGGTGGCGGGGCGGAGGATAACGCCCGGATTCTAAGAGAAGTGCTCGAAGGCCAGCGAGGACCGAAGAGGGACGTGGTTCTCCTCAACGCCGCTTGCGTTTTGGTCGCTGCCGGCATCAGAACGGATATTGCTGAGGCGATGGACATTGCCGCTGAGAGCATCGATTCAGGGGCGGCGAGCGAGCGCCTCGACGCACTCATTGCCTTCACCCAGCGTTGGGGAGAAACATCGTGATCCTCGATGAGATCATCGCACACAAGCGCACAGAGATAGCGAGGCAGAAGCAAGAGACGAACCTCTCAG
>CAZBSW010000198.1:0-4376 GCA_964494835.1 uncultured Thermotogae bacterium | reverse complement strand
GACCTGAACCTTCGCGCAGCCGAGCGTGGAAAGCGGTTGGCCAGCGTGTGCTGGAGCAAACTGGAGGTTTGATTCATGCGGCTTCTTGAATTCCAGGCCAAGCGACTGTTCTCGTTTCATGATATTGCTGTTCCAGAGGGGATCGTTGTTTCGAATCCTTGTAAGCTTGCACGACTACGCTACCCTGCGGTTTTAAAAGCCCAGGTTCCCCTTGGAGGGCGAGGCAAGGCGGGGGGAATCGCTAAAGCGGACAACGCTGAAGAAGCGGTGGTTGCCGGCTCAAGGCTGTTCGAGATGACGATCGGAAACTATCCGGTCCGTCAGGTCCTTGTGGAGGAGATGCTTCCTGTAGAACGGGAGCTCTACCTAAGCGTCGTGGTCGACAAGGTGCGACCAGTTCCCCTTCTGCTGGCATCCGCCGAAGGAGGCATCGATATTGAAAAAGTAGGACGACTGTCGCCTGAGAAGATCGTTCAGCTCTGGGCGGACCCATGTCTGGGTTTTATCCGGCCGATGATTCGTTATCTATCCAGTCGACTCTCCGTAGATGCAGAGCTTCTAGGAGGGCTCGTCCACGCCCTGCTTGATTTCTTTAGTACTTACGATGCCACACTTGTAGAGATCAATCCGCTCGCGGTCGTGGGGAGCGGCCTTGTTGCCCTCGATGCCAAAGTCATTCTCGACGACAACGCAGCGTTCCGACACGAGCAGCTTCACGCAGACCTGACAGCCGAGCAAAAGGAGACAAATCTCGGCAACCGCAGTATATCCGAAGAGGCGTTAAATAAGCTCGGCATCACCTACGTTCCCCTGAATGGCAACGTCGCTCTCATTTCAGACGGTGCGGGGACCGGGATGTTGACTCTCGATCTCATCGAGGATGCAGGCGGCCGAGCAGCGAACTTTTGTGAATTAGGCGGCGCAGCCGGGGCTGAAACAATGCAACAGGCGTTGGGTGTTGTGCTGTCTAACCCCAATGCCAGCGTCGTACTCATCAGCCTTTTGGGAGGGCTAACGAGAATGGATGACGTTGCTGCGGGGATTATCGCCTACTTGCAGGCTCACGAAATTGCAATTCCTCTCGTCGTGCGGATGTGTGGAACGCAAGAAGAGGTGGGCCGAGACATGCTGCAAGAGGTAGGGATCAAGACCCTGGATGATCTGCCTGCCGCCGTCCAAGCTGCGGTGCAGCTAGCAGGAGGGCGCGAAGCATGAGCATCCTCATCGATCGAGACACACAAGTGCTCGTTCAAGGAATCACCGGGAAGGTAGGCTCATTCCAGACACGGCTGATGCTTGAACAGGGTACACACATCGTCGCTGGAGTCACACCGGGGAAGGGGGGCACAACGGTCCACGACGTGCCGGTGTACAACTTCGTGCGCAATGCGGTCGCATCCAATCCGATCGATGCTATAATCAGTTTCGTTCCGGCTAGATTCATCCGCGACGCGGCTCTTGAGGCGATTGAGAGTCGCATTCCCCTTCTGATCCTGACAGCAGCCGGTCTTCCGATCCACGATATCATGGATATTCTCAATTCGGCAAAGTGGCATGGGGTTAGGGTTATCGGTCCCGACACTCCCGGCCTCGTGGCACCCGGACGGTGTAAGCTCGGGGTGCACCCGGACCGTGTCTTACGGGAAGGTTCGATCGGCATCGTTTCGAAGAGCGGCGCACTCTCTTACGAAGTGTGCAAACAACTCACAGAAGCCGGATTTGGGCAATCTACCGTAGTCGGAATTGGCGGTGGTCCGTTGTGGGATCTCGACCAACCCGAAGTTCTCCAGCTTTTCGAAGAAGACCCTCTTACCGAAGCCATTGTGCTGCTGGGCGAAGTCGGGGGGGCTATGGAACATGATGCTGCAGGCGTGATCCAAAAACGAGTAAAAAAGCCGGTGATTGCGCTCATTGTCGGGCGATCCGCTCCGGAAGGGGCACGAATGGGGCACGCGGGGGCCATTGTGAGGAGCCGTCAGGAAACCGCAGAGAGCAAGATCCAGGCACTGCGGGACGCGGGTGCCCGCATTGCGCGAACGCCAGCTGAAATCGTGACACTTCTGAAGGGAGAGGAATGACCGAGATCCGAATTGAGGCGGAATACTGTAAGGGATGTGGACTGTGCATCTACTACTGTCCCAAGGGAGTCCTCCGAGCTTCGGATACTCCCAATTCAAAGGGATACCGTATCGTCGAAGTGGAATCACCCGACGACTGCGTTGCGTGTCGTAACTGCGAGATCAACTGCCCTGATTTCGCGATTGTCATCGTCACATGAAAGCTGAACGGTACATGCAGCACGAGAACGGGAACCTCACCGTAAAAGAACTTCGGGGAATCCTTGACGCTCTTCCGATGGACGTAACGTTCGTTGGACCCGATGACAGGATCCTGTACTACAATAGAAACCAGGACAAAATCTACGAGCGGAGCCCAGACTTGGTCGGACGACGTGTACAGGATTGCCACAGCATGTCGGAACGTGCCGGCCGCGAAGTTACCCGAATCTTACGGGCCTTGAACTCAGGGGAGAGTAGTGGAGAGCTCCGGATTATCTCTACCGAAGAGCGTAAACTTCACGTCCGCTATCTTCCAGTTTACGCCGAAAATGGAGAGTTTCTGGGTACGCTCCAGATCACGCAGGACATTACCAAACTTGTCGCGTGACCGGATTGAACAAGATATAGACCAACGTTACGCACGGCGGCTTAGCAGCCTTAGACTGTCTCTTTGCTTCAGATCGCATAGACAGAGCGCGATCGATTAGGGAATAGCACGCCTATGTGATTGATACTTCAGCAGAAGCGCTCTTCTCTGCGAGTGTCTTGGAACCGACGGAGCGAACCATTAGCGGGTAAATCGCCGCCATAGAAGAGGACTGAAGATACGCAGAAACAGGCCTCGCGATCGTTATGGTAACGATCCATTTGCTGCTTGGCTGTCAGTCTATATCTAGTCGCACTTCTTCGTTAGCGTAAATGCCTACTCCAGAGAATGGACGATGAGGTTGTCGAACGAGACGTGGACGTCGTTGTCATCGGAGTATGCAGTGGCGATAACGCCGACATAACCGCTTGTGTAAGTCGCATCGGTCTCAACGGTCACTTCCTGGTCGTTTATTCTGAACGTTAGCGAGTTCCCGTTTGCGATCACTGTGAGGTGATTCGTCGCCACACCGGTATTGATCGCCGATGAATTTGTCCAGTTCTTGATGGCATTCCAGGCGCCGGCTACCCATTTCCCCACGTAGTATGTCCCTGCCGGGCTCACGCGGAAGAAGTACGCGTTGCTGCCGTCGACAAGCCGAAAGACCAGCCCGGCCGCGGAAAGATCATTTGGCCCTTGAATATGCGATACATCGAGATCCACTTGGAAATTGTCAAACGGCCCCACATTGCTGTTCCAACTCCACGTCGAAGTCTCCTGCTTGACGAGGATGTGGTACTGCCCGCCTTCGATCCACTTCTTTCGCACATCGCTGTCACCCAGCGACCAGTCGGTCGTCCCGGGATCGGAGAACTTTTCGTCATAGAGGGTCGTATCCTTGGGTGGTTGAAACAGGGCGCACCCCGATAGAACCGTCGTGCATACCACTACCGCAACGACAAATGACTTTCTCATCTGTGCCGACCTCCTCGTCGCCGAACCGATTAGCTAGCATATCCTACTATCGACCTACATAATGTGTCAATGAGCACAATAGGAATCTGGGCTGAATAATGTCCTGACATACGAAACTACATGAGAGGAAGCGACTCTCCCGTACTGAGATCGATCCTCATCAGGCGATATCCGTCGTCAGTCTCAAACGTCATCCCGAGCGTGTCCTCATCGATCCAAAACAGGGTTGTCACGCCGACACTGTCCGGTACCATGTGCGTCTCGCCTGCGGCCAAGCTGTACAAATAGACAGCTGTGTCGACGCCATCTTCTGATCCGATGTATGCCAATCGTGAGCCATCGGGCGAGAACGCGGGAATCACTCCCATGACCGCAAGTCTCTTCGCCGTTTGTTCAACCACATCGATCAAATAGAGAGATGGCGCATCCAGC
This sequence comes from uncultured Thermotogae bacterium, assembly GCA_964494835.1. GTDB lineage: Bacteria > Bipolaricaulota > Bipolaricaulia > UBA7950 > UBA9294 > M55B144. The sequence goes on along the minus strand of CAZBSW010000198.1, from coordinate 323 downwards.
TCTACCGTAGGGCTAATCAGAGCCTGATCGTACAGCGCCAGCGCCAGCCATTTCCCATCGCGATCCACATCCCATAAGAACGACGCCGGCAGGATGAGCAAGTTCTCCTCTTCCTGCATAGAGAGGTAGAAGCTTGCTATCTGCTCCATCTCTCCGGACTCGATCCGATAGTCTGAAACGTACGACCGGCGCATGTCCCCGGCTTCGTCTGCGGTCATCACCGCCAACGAGCCCCCACCACGTGGGCGATAGCTCAATACGTTCTCCAAGAGCGGTATGTGCGCCTTGCTTGCGCGATCATAAAGCAGCAGACGACCATATCC
>CAZBSW010000197.1:0-4436 GCA_964494835.1 uncultured Thermotogae bacterium | reverse complement strand
ATGTAGGTCCAGCCGGTGAAGATGATGATCAGGCCGGAAGCAATAACGCCTACTGAAGCGAGGCTGTCGCCGACCACATGCAGCCACGCGCTCCTGACGTTAAGACTGTGTTGGTGCCCGCCGTGGAGAAGCCTCACCATCACCAGATTCGCCACCAATCCAGCTGCCGCGATTGCAAGAAGCTCCGTGGTTTGGATATGCACCGGAGATAGGAAGCGTTCGTACGCCTCTCGAAAGATCAAGATGGCCATGACGATGAGCGTCGTCCCATTCAGCAACGCGACCATGATGCCGACGCGATGGTAGCCGAACGTTGCTTTTGAACTTGCGGGACGGCGGGCGATGTTGAGTGCGAACCAACTCAGGCCGAGAGAAACGGCATCGGCGAACACATGCCCGGCGTCAGACAGCAGGGCAAGACTGCCGGAGAGGATCCCGCCGACAATCTCCATAGCAAGTATGGCAATAGAAATGGCAAACGCCATTCCCATGCTATGTGTCAGATGTTCATCGTTATGTATCACGGACTAACTTTACCTGCCTTGCCCTGCGGTTGCTAGCCGCATTGCCGGTTGCTGGTCAACCGGCAGATTCTTGAATCCCGTTCACTGACAGGCGTTTCCACTATCTTCGTTTCCGGATTGGCCGAAGGTCTGATCGATCCAATCGAGCAGCCGATCGCGCACTCTTCGAAATTCTGATCTCCTCGTATCTTCAGTCGACGCGTCCGATGGGTCTGGGAAGCTGGCGTGGATGTATTCCTTCGCTCCGGGGAAGAACGGACACGTCCCTTTGGCATGATCGCAGACTGTCACAACGTAATCGAATGTTTGGCCGAGGAATACGCTTACATGCTTTGATCGGTGCTCGGAGATATCGATTCCGATCTCACGCATCGCCTCTATTGCTAACGGGTGTACAAACGTCGGTTCAGTCCCGGCACTGGCCACGTCGAATCGGTCACCGTGCCTGCCGCGCATGATCCCTTCGGCCATCTGCGAGCGAGCCGAGTTGTGGGTACAGACAAAGAGCACGCGCTTCTCCTCGTTCATTGCCTGTCTGTTCGATTCGTTTGTCACTTCGGACAGCAACGTATATTTTCGGCAATGAGTTTCTGAACGTCGCCCAATGCATCGTGAGTCCAGCAGTCGTCGCCACCGGCGCTCTCGCGAAACGTCAATGCCATGATGTAGCTCAGTTCCTTAAGAGTTGCTCCGGCCTCCAATGCCCCCTTGAAGTGCTTGAGGAGGCACGGCTTGGAACGGTTCTTGATCGAAAGCGCAAAGCAGATGAATTGGTAGGTCTTTTCATCGATCGATCGAGTCTCATGATATACCGCGTCGATCTCGTCGAGCTTCTCCGCAAACTCAGGAAACCACTCCGCCAGCAGTCTCACGTCGACCTCCTTTCAATAACAGTATCCCCTATCTCAGCAGAGCCTTGATCTCTTCGACGGTCGGAACCTTTCCCACTGTCTTAATTGCGCCGTCGACGACGAGTGCTGGGGTCATCATCACCCCACGCGCAGCGATTTCGCCTATATCCTCTACCTTCGTCATCTCCGCTTTGATGCCAAGCTCTGCGACCGCCTTTTCTGCGTTGGTAAACGTTGCCTGGCACTTGGGACACCCTGTGCCAAGCACTTCTATTTTTGGCATTTCTTGCTCCTTTCTCTTCCGTAGAATCTTCCTAGCCGCCGACTGCCAGGCCAAATAGCTTGCCGGTAAGGGTGGCGGCGATCACGACGAGTGACACATACGCGATCGTCTTCTTTGTTCCGATGACCTTGCGGATGACGAGCATGTTCGGAAGCGATAGCGCCGGACCGGCAAGGAGAAGAGCAAGCGCCGGGCCGTGTCCCATCCCCGCACCTTGTAACCCTTGCAGGATCGGGATTTCGGTCAAGGTCGCGAAGTACATGAACGCACCGGCGATGCTTGCCACCCCGTTGGCCAGCCACGAGTTTCCCCCTACGCTGTGACTGATCCAATCGGACGGAATCAGCGCTGGATGCCCGGGGCGGCCGAGAAGAAAGCCGGCGACGAGGACCCCGCCGAACAGATATGGGAGGATCAACTTAGCGTACGACCAGCTCGACATTGCCCATTCCTTAGCCTCTGCATTGTCAAACCACCGACGTAGGAGAACAAGCAGAACAAGGAGGAAAGCGCCGGCGATGTACAACCGGCCGCGGTAGATCGCAGCATAGAGAGACGGTGCGTAGGAGAGGCTTACGATCTGCGATTTGTCGAGCGACAGGATCTCCTTCCCTCCGGCTACCGGCTTGTAGAGTAGTGAAGTTGAGGTCTCACCGGCACGGGTGGCGGCGATTGTCTCGCCTTGAACGGTGTGGATCTCAATCGATGCCGGTGTTCCCCAGTTGGCGAAGACGAGGATCGCGATCATCACCGCGATGTATGTCGCCGTCTTCCACAATGGGCGCGTAGACGGCTCTTCCGTTATCGCCATCGCGGCCTCTTTCTTTCTTCTCTCCTCCTTGCGGAACAGGATGTGCATGATAACGCCGATTATCACTGAGAAGATGATCGCGCCGATTGCTCGCGCGAGGCCGAGTTGGATCCCGAGTACGCGCGCGGTAAGGATGATCGCGAGGATGTTGATCGCCGGCCCGGAGTAGAGAAAGGCCATCGCCGGGCCGAGGCCCGCTCCGCGTTTGTATATTCCGGCAAACAGCGGCAGCACCGTGCACGAGCAGACAGCAAGGATCGCGCCCGAAACCGAGGCGACACTGTAGGCTACAGTCTTTCGCGCCTGTACCCCGAGGTACTTGATCACGCTTGCCTGGCTGATGAATACAGCGATCGCACCGGCGATGAAGAACGCGGGGATAAGGCATTTGAGGACGTGCTGGCGTGCGTATTCCTGAAGCATCAACAGTGCTTCCATCCCAGAGCGCCGGATTACGGGATCGGTAAACGGTATCAGGTAGGCGGCGAGAAAGACCGCCACGATACCGGCAAAGATCTTTGCCTCCTTAGAAATCTTCACTCACCCTCCCCCCCGTTCTTATCCGGTTGGGCGATCGTCACACGCGGTCGGATGATGTGTCGACGCGCCGGCTCGCGCGCGAGTTGCTGCACAAGATCGAGTAATTCAACGACCCGCGGTGATGAAATACAGTGCATTGTCTTCACGCCTTCACGACGGGAGATGATCAATCCGGCGTGCCGAAGCGCTGTGAGATGGCGCGATATTCCGGATTGGTCTAGATCGAACAGTGGTTCAATCTCACACGAGCATCGTTCATGATCGGCGAGCAATCTCAGGATTGCAATGCGGATCGGATGAGCGAGCGCCGCGCCGATCTCGGCGACGGCGGGATCGAGAAATCCGTATTCTGTGTCGGAATTAATGCTTTCATGCACCATATTGCATATATTACTCTCGCATACGTTCTTGTCAAGGCACGCCTCGTCCGGGCGCAAGGCTGTGAAAGTAATGAGTAATGAGAGGGGAGAAGTGGGAAAGCGCTCAAAGCGGATTTCGTAGCGGTCTCGGTGTCGTGAGCAAGCACAGCGAGCGTACAAGCAAAAGCTTAGCGCTCGCAGAGGCGCAGGGGCGCTGGGAACAGCACTGGCATGGTAAAGAATAGAAGAGAAGGCATTTCTTGACGTCCTGTCTATCCATACAACGGAAGACAGGCCTCTGCCCTGCCTGTGCGAGATCTCTCACAGGCAGGCCTTGAGTGAGTGATAACGAGCGGGCGAGAGAATAGCATTCTACCGTTTGCGATCATGAGTATCTTGCAACTCCGGACACCAAAGAGTCACAATTCACCGACTCCTCTCTACTCAGTGGTGAAACAGCACTTCATTCTGATTATCTCAGGGCGTTGTAGATAGCAACAGCGTGCTTCAGGGAATCGGAAATCGTCTGCGCCGCTTGATCTGCGAAAGGAGCATTCCTGTTAGCATTAGTGTCGCGCCGACGATGCCGCGTGCGGACATACTCTCACCAAGAATGATCCAACCGCCGAAAGCCGCGAATACCGCCTCCAAACTCATGATGATCCCCGCCGGTGCGGGGGCAACGTGTTGCTGTCCGACCACCTGTAGAGTGTACGCCACCCCGACAGAGAGGATGCCGGCGTAGCCGATCGCCCACCCGGCATGCAGCGCACCGGCAAGCGATACGTGCTCAACAAACCCGGCCACAATTAAACTGAGCACGGCGCAGATCGAGTATTCTGAGAGCGCGATCACGAGCGGATCCAGCCTACCGGCCAACCATCCCACCACCTGTACCTGAAACGCCCAGCCTACGGCGCTCAATAAGCAGAGACCGTCGCCCGGCGCGAGTGTGATCCCACGTGTAACGCTCATCAGATAAAGGCCACCAGCCGCCGCAAGGCAGCCGAGCCACACGGTCCGAGGCACGCGCTGACCACGGATAAGACCGAGGAGTGGCACAAATAC
>CAZBSW010000196.1:0-4471 GCA_964494835.1 uncultured Thermotogae bacterium | reverse complement strand
ACAGTAGACGGTACCGCGTGCGGTCGCATCGCCGCGACCGAGGGACCCGCCGAGCGGGATCGGTTTGCCGGTGATGACACCAGGGGCGTTGTAGCCAACGATATTGGAGTATTCATCCATCATCCAGGCCATGATCTGAGGGGTGGTGTAGACATCAGGGGCGGGGACGTCCTTCTCCGGCCCGATGAACCGGCCGAGGGCGCGGATGAATCCGCGGGCAATCCGCTCCAGCTCGCCCTGCGATAGCTCCTTCGGGTTGCAGATGACGCCGCCCTTGCCGCCGCCGTATGGAATGTCGACAACGGCGCATTTCCACGTCATCCAGGCAGCAAGCGCTTTCACGGTATCGATCGTCTCTTCCGGATGGAAGCGGAGACCGCCCTTTGTCGGACCACGGGCATCGTTGTACTGCACACGAAAACCGGTGAACGTCTTCACTGTACCGTTATCCATGCGTACCGGGAAATGGACTTCCAAGGTGCGCATCGGGTTCCGCAGCAAAGCATGCACTTGTGGATCGAGGTTGAGCTTCTTCGCCGCCTTGTCAAGCTGCCGTTGAGAGATCTCAAACGGATTGAGCGTTGGCACGTTAGCCATTTGTGAAACCTCCTAAGAGCTAAAAGCGATTGGTGCGAACGAGGGGCAAGACTTATTCCCTGCCCCTCGACGCGGCGAGATTATACAGAGGGGCCTAGACGATGCAAGGATGCATGGAACCTCTGCTATGACCGACTAGATGCGTCCAATGATCGCCGTCAACAGGCGCCGCATCGCGTCACCGACGCGCTTTGTCGTCTCGATGACTTCGGCGTGCGACAGCGTTGCACCCGGGTCAACACCGGCCGCGAGATTGGTGGCGCAAGACAGCCCGAGGACTTCCAACCCCGCATGTCGCGCCGCGATCACTTCCGGAACGGTGGACATCCCAACCAGGTCAGCTCCCAATGCCTGAAACGCGCGTATCTCGGCCGGGGTCTCATACGACGGTCCCAGAGTCGCCAGATAGACGCCCTCCTTGATCGCAATTCCCTCCGCGGCGGCGGCTTCGTGCGCGAGCGCCCGCAGGCGGGGCGAATAAGCGGCGGACATGTCAGGAAAGCGTGGGCCAAGTTCGTCGAGGTTCGTCCCCCGCAGTGGGTTCGTGGCGAGCATGTTGATGTGATCTTTGATGATGACAATATCTCCAGCGGCAAAATCGCGGTTTATCGCGCCGGACGCGTTGGTGACAATCAGGGCCTTTATCGCAAGCATGGAGAACATGCGGGTCGCAAAGACGACGTCATCGATCGGATAGCCCTCGTAATAATGGGTGCGCCCCCGCTGCAGCAGTACCTGCCTTCCATTCACCGGCCCCGCCCAGAACTCGCCGATGTGCCCAGCCACCGTGGGAAGAGGAAACCCCGGTATCTCCTTCCAGGGAATCGTCACCCCCTCGTCTGGGACGCCGAATGCTCCCGACAGACCGGATCCGAGCACGAGTGCGACCTCCGGCTGTTGCGGGAGTCGCGCCGCGAGCGTAGACACCGCCTTGTTCAGTTTCTCCATGCGTGCATCAGTCATCGTTCCTCCCTTGATCACTTACGTATCTTGCATTCTGTAGTCGCTCCACGTTGCGCGCTGAGTTTCGCTGGCAACCCAATGCGGCGACGTCTTCCGTCTTTGTCGATGGTCAGCATTGCCGGCTGAAGAGGATCCTTGGCCCTAGATCAGGGCGATACTTTCCATCGCCCGTTCGATCGTATCGACCGGTACGACTTCGATCTTCGCCCTCGCCGGCGCATTCCCTTTTGCCGGGACGACAATCCTCTCGTAACCGAGCTTGGCCGCCTCGGTTATCCGCTCACGCAGCCGCTTCACACCGCGCACTTCTCCGGTAAGGCCGATTTCGCCCACAACCACCGTGCGCCTGGGAAGCGAACGATTGCGCAGGCTGGATACGACCGCCGCCGTAACTCCAAGATCGACGGCACGCTCGCGTGTCTCCAACCCTCCGGCGACGCTGAGATACACATCGGCACCGGCCGTGTTGATACCTAATTGGCGCTCGATGACCGCCAACAGGAGAAGAATACGGTTGAAGTCAAGACCACTACAGCGACGTTGCGGCACGCCGTAACCTCCAGTTGGGGAGACGAGCGCCTGTAGTTCAACAAGGATCGGCCTCGTCCCTTCGAGGATGGGGACAACGACCGTGCCCGGCCGCGGTTCATCCTGATGGTCTTCCAGGAAGAAGCGGGAAGGATCGGTGATCGCCTTCAGGCCGCCAGCCTGCATCTGAAAGACCGCCACCTCGTTTGTTCCCCCAAACCGGTTCTTGACGCTACGGAGGATTCTGATGTCCTCGCCGCGATGCCCTTCCAGGTAGATAGCCACATCTACGAGATGCTCGACCGACTTCGGCCCGGCGAACGCCCCTTCTTTGGTGATGTGTCCCACGAGGAAGGTCGACATCTTCCTCCCCTTGGTAATGCGGGTCAGCTCGGCACTTGTCTCGCGCATCTGGCGCACGCTTCCCGCCTCGCCTGGGACCGCATCGGAGAGGGTGGTTTGAATGGAATCGATGATCAGAAGGCGCGGCGAGAGCTTCTCCACCGCCGCCGTTATACGATGTAGGCTTTGCTCGGAGAGGACGTAGAGGTGCTCGCTCGTGACGTTCAGACGGCTAGCGCGCAGCTTGATCTGGGCGGCGGATTCCCCGCCGGAGACATAGAGCACGTGTCCGTACCGCTCGGCGAATCCCTGCGCCATCTGCAACAGGAGCGTCGATTTTCCGATCCCCGGTTCGCCACCGAACAGGGTCACTCCACCGGGAACGAGACCGCCGCCGAGAAGGCGATCGACTTCGCCGATCCCGCATTGCAACCGCTTAACGTCTCCCAAATCGATGCGATTGATCGGGAGAAGCTCCTCACCGATCCAGGAACGTTCTTCTGCGCGTTCTTCCGTGCCGGCGACGAATGTGTCCCATTCGCCGCAATTGGGGCAACGGCCGAGCCACTTCACCGACTGATAGCCGCAATGGCCACAGCGGTAACTCATCCTACTCGCTCCGGGTGAAGCGAAGCTCCTCGCCGTCCGCCGAGGCGACGATAGTTGAGCCGCGGGTAAAGGTGCGGTTCAAGATCAACTCGGAGATGGGATTCTCGATCAATCGCTCTATCGTCCTGCGCATGGGGCGTGCACCGTACTTGGGATCGTATCCCTGCTCGATCAACAGCTCGGTCGCCGATTCATCGAGCGTGAGCGTGATCTCGTGTTCATCGACGAGGCGGCGCCTCAGCTCGTCGACCATCAGGTTCGCAATATCCAACACCTGTTCGCGTGTCAGCTGATGGAAGACAATCACATCGTCGAGGCGGTTCAAGAACTCCGGCCGGAACACCTTACGCACCTCGGTCGTCACGCGTGCTTTCATCTCCTGGTACGACTCCTCGGAGTTAACCTCGTTGTCGCTGAATCCGAGCGTGCCACGATCGGTGATCATCTCGCTGCCTACGTTCGATGTCATAATCAACACGGCGTTGCGGAAGTCGACACGCCGCCCCTGCGAGTCGGTGAGGATTCCGTCTTCCATCACCTGCAATAGGATGTTGAACACATCACGATGCGCTTTCTCAATCTCATCGAACAGAATCACAGAATAGGGGCGGTGCCTAACCTTCTCTGTCAACTCACCGGCCTCTTCGTATCCGACATACCCGGGAGGGGCGCCGGTCAGGCGCGATACGGAGAATCGTTCCATGTATTCGGACATATCGACGCGGATCAGGGCGTCTTCGTCTCCGAACAGGAATTCGGCCAAGGTCTTGGAAAGCTCGGTCTTCCCGACACCGGTCGGGCCGAGGAACATGAACACGCCCACAGGACGACGTGGATTCTTCACACCGGCATAGGCACGGCGAATAGACCGCGATATCGCATGGACAGCGTCATCCTGTCCGATCAGGCGCTCATGGATGTTCTCTTCCATGTGCACCAATCGCACCGTCTCCTCTTCCTGGATATGGCCGATCGGAACGCCCGTCCACATGGAGATTACCTGTGCGATATCCTTGCCGGTCGCCTGCAGTTCGCCCGTCTGATGCGGTCCCTCGCTCAAGCGTTCAATGTCCTGAGACAGTTCCGACTTGCGGTCGCGCAACCGTGCTGCCATCTCATATTCTTGCGCGCTCACGGCCTCGTGTTCTTGCTCATCCAAGCTCTCTATCTCGCTCACCAGCTCCCGCACATCGTCCGGCAGCAGTGAACTCTGAAGCTTGATGCGAGCCGCGGTCTCGTCGATCAAGTCGATCGCCTTATCGGGCAAGAACTGGTCGGTGACATAGCGATCGGAGAGACGGGCGGCTTGATAGAGAGCATCGTCGGTAATCTTTACCCCATGGTGGCGTTCGTAGTGCGGGCGTAGACCTTTTAGTATCTTTACCGTTTCCTCGATCGACGGTTCGTCGACGAGGATCGTCTTGAACCGCCG
>CAZBSW010000195.1:0-4493 GCA_964494835.1 uncultured Thermotogae bacterium | reverse complement strand
TATCCGAGCTGTACCTTGAATCCCATCCAGACGAGCGGTTGTACTTGGAACTGTACGTAGGGCTGAATACCGAAGAGGTCACGGCTGAGTGTCGTTGTGAGAGGAGAGGACACGGCATCAGCAAAGTCCGTCGGCAGATGGTCGCGGAGCTTCAACTCGAGTCCTCCTCCGCCGACGACCACTCCGATTGCCAGGAGTGACCGCTCGTTTCCGCCGACGACGTAGCCGATGTCCATTCCTCCAAATCCCAATGACAACTCCGCTTTCTTGTCCCCGGACACGGATGAGACTGAGCCTCCCCACCCACTTCCTCCGAATGAGAACCCGCCAATGAGTCCGCCACCACCACCGCCACCGTAAGTGATCAGACGGTCGGTAAGCGGTGCGTATCCGCTCCCTTCCAGAACGACGTTTATCCCTGCAAGATCAAGGTTGAAGAGCCCGATCATCGGGCCGCCCAGGCCAAATCCCCTCGCCGGTGCTGCGCTTGCGGCAACGAACCCGCAGACGACGAGCACCACTGTCAGAACAACGACGTGTAGATTGCGTTTCATTTGTCCCCTCCTTACCACCGATAATCTTCGATCCCCTCCGCGAGATGCCGCGTTTCTCTCATCATAAGCCAACTCGCACCTACATGAAATGATACACAGTTAACGCCCGTAGACCCAATTGGCGAAAAGCAGTGTCAAATCGCAATTACAGTGCATCTCCGCGAGCTGTTCGAATCCATCCGTTGTCGCGATGCGCCACTGGTATGCCTGATAGTAATCTCGCAGGAACGAATCGAACGTTTTCTGCCCCATCGTATCCGCCAAAGCGCACAAGAAGAGAGGGCCACGGCCGTAGATGATCGCTCCGTATTCAACATCGGTGTAGTCTCGCACTCTCATGCCGATCGGAATGTCCACGTAGCCAACCCGCGCCCAACGCTCTTCCAATGAATTTCGGAATCTAGTCGCGCCGGGCGTTCCGTACAAGGTCTGCATGTAGATCAACGTAGCATATTGGGCCAGTGCTTCGTCAAGCCATGGCTCGTTCAACTGGTCGTTGCCGACAACGCCGTAGAACCATTGATGGGCCACCTCATGCACGACAGTGGATTCGAGATAGGAAGGAGGGTAACTGCTGCTTCCCCCATCGTACATGCGGATGTTGGTAATCACGACCCCTGGGTATTCGACACCGAATGCCACGGTAGGGGTGGTGACAATGTCGAACTGTGTGAATGGGTAGGGCCCGAAGCTATCATTGAACAGACGCAAAGCGGTCACGGCATAGTCGAGTGCGTTCTTCGCACCGATAGCCGATTCGGGCGGCGCATAGCTGTTTACCGTGGTCTCCCCGACATGCGTGCTGGCAGTCGTATAGCGTGGGCTCGCGACCAGGTAGAAATCGCGCATCGGACCGGCAGCGTAGGTAATGCGTTGTGTCTCACCGATAACCTCACGATCGATCTCTATCCCCGATGCGATCATAGTTAGCATCGACGGCGCCGTAGTGCGCACTATGAAGAAGCTTATGTCGGCATAGACCAAGTCTCCAAATGGAAGCGGAACCTCGATATTCCATCCTTCATTGTCATAGACCGCAACAAGTGGGTAGAAATGAGCAAGGGCGAGGATGTTGTCGGTGAAGGCGAATATTCCATAGCTGTTGTCGCCTTCTGTTGGGACAGAGATCGAGAAGGAAATACCGATGACAACCACCTCCCCGGGAGGGAGCGCCTGTAGGAGTGGCACACGCATTGCGCTTCTTGCAAATGCAAACTCCGGTGTGACTCTGATAGCGTTCACCTCTACCCGTTCGATCTCTATCTTTCCTTCCAAAAGGTTAGGAAGAAGGTGGAAGTACACGTCCTGTAGAAACACCGTCTCTTGATTTGTGTAGCAAACCTCCTCGCGGCCATCGAGGTGCATCAGATCATCAGAGATTCTAAGATCGATGTGATAAACACTGGCGCCGGGCGATTCGAGTAACGCCTCTTGCTCTTGTCGGATGAGTCCATCGCGGAAAACGCTGCGGTCGTTCCAGGCAATGTCAAATATACTGGAGCTGGGAATTGCAGAAGGGGCGACGAGCTTGGCCTGCATGGCGGTAGCAGACACCGGCGCTAGTTGACAGCAAGCGACAGATACCGCCAGAGCAAGCGCAAAGGCCAAGTGCCTAATCGATGTCATCACTCATCCTCCTGTAGATGTTCGTTCTTGTTGCGTTCGCATCTCGCGTCCGAAAGCAATAAACAAGCTGCCGCGATACATTCTGTAGGATACATTACTTGTGTCTGTGTGTCTCTTGCGCATGGGCATTTGCCTCAGTATAAGTCTGGGCTTTTCTGTAGACTAATTCGGCTCTGCTTTATCCGAGACTTGCTAGGATACCAACGTATGCTCTGACAACGCGATGATTAGTGATCGGACGGTCTCCGAATATGGTTCTTCGCTGTCTAGAGCGAGTAACAGACTCCAGGCTACAAGCGGCAGAACGCCGTTCTCTCGCCCGCTCAAAGAGCCAAGAGGCCTTCAGTCGGGAGTCTGCAGTCAACGGTCGGCGGTCGCGAGTCTGCAGGTGGAAAACTGATCGCAGTTCACTCTCTAACCTTCAGTACCCAGCCATCACCGCTTACCAGGTTCCCACAGTTATTTCAGCTGCCGATACGAAGGAGGGGAAAGCTTCGTGTATTCTACAGGTTCCGATCAGAGGTTCGCGTTGGTGGTGGCGCTCGTGTAATCTTGCCGCATGGCAAAGACCAAGGGCTATGACGTGACCGTGGTCGGGGGTGGGCCGGCAGGAATGACGGCCGCTTATCATGCCGCGCGTAGCGGGGGACGGGTTCTCCTACTTGATGGCAAACGTCCTTTCGGCCGGAAGATCCTCCTTTCCGGTGGAGGCAGATGTAACATACTCCCACTACATCCGGTTGACGCAGGCGTATACACGACCGATTCGTCACGCAACACACTCAAGAAGATAGTCCGATCATGGCCGCTGGCTGAGGTGCGTGCGTTTCTGGAGGGCGCGATTGGCCTACGTTTGGTCGAACAGCGCAAGAAGGGCAAAGTCTTCCCTCTATACGGCGGTGGCAAAGAGGTGCGGGACCAGCTTCTCGCGGCGGTACGGCGGAAAGGGGTTGAAGTCCGTGCCGGATCCGGGAATGCGGTCATAGATATCGCGCCGACGCAGCGGCGGCGCGTTTTACTGGAAAACAGGGACGAGATCGTCACCGATCGGATAATCTTGGCAACGGGCGGCCTCTCCTACCCCAAGACAGGAAGTGATGGAGCGGGTATTGGGATCGCGCTTCGGCTCGGCCATGCTGTTGTCGAACCGTATCCGGCGCTTGTCGCACTGCAAGGTGGCTCACCCGCCCATCATCGATTGGCCGGCGTCTCCCTCCCGGTAACCTTGACAAGCGGTGAAGGGAAGAAAGGCATATGCGTTCGAGGCGACTTTCTTTTCACGCATGACGGATACAGTGGACCGGCAGTACTCAACATCGGACACGTTGCTGCCCGCGCCGGCGTAGGGGGTGAGCATCCAACGATCACGGCCTCATGGAGTGAGAAGACGGCCGATGAGTGGAACGCGCTGTTGTCTCCGAGTGGTAAGACTGTGCGGGGGGTGTTGAAAAACGGCCTCCCTGATCGGTTGGTCGATCTTCTTCTTGATGAGTTGGCACTGTCCGATGCCCGTGTTGCTTCCCTGACACGAGATGATCGTACACGTTTGGTCGATAGCTTGGTTTCCTATCCGCTTCCGTGGAAACGTAGCGGTGGGTGGAACGAGGCTGAGGTTACAGGCGGAGGTGTGATGCTCTCTGAAATCGAACCACGCACAATGCGCAGCAAGATTGTCCCATGTGTTTTCTTCTGCGGGGAGATCCTCGATGCGTTTGGTTCAATTGGCGGGACGAACTTCCTGTGGGCATTTATAACGGGGAAGCTTGCCGGCGAGGGCGCGATGGCTGGGTAATTCTTCCGCACTCCAAGATGGACATAGGTAATGTTATTAGGTGCGCGGGGTGTGCATGATTTGTCGCGTGTGGGCTTTGCTTGCACCCTCCGATGCGGTTGTAATTGATGCAGGTAATCGAGATCACACTCGCACCCCCGAGTGGTGAAAGGAGGGACTGCCCTTAGCAAAGCGGGAGTTTCTAAGGCCTTTGCCTCCTTGAAACTGCGGCGGAAACACTATGCCCTCCGGTGTCTCCGCCGCACTCTGTCAGCGGTGGCATACCGGAGGTACTCACATCCGAAAGGAAAGACCTGCCACAGAGCAACGATCTCTGCGGCAGGTTGCAGCATAGCAAGTTTAGGGTTTCTTTTCCTCGCGGTTGAGGTACTGGAGGATTGCATCGACGACAAGGTAGTTGATCGAACGATCCCTCTTTTCGCTCAATCGAATCAATCGTTCTACCGGATTCTCTTCCATCTTTTTCTGTGGAATGTAGATGGAAAGCTTGTCAAGGATCTCTTTCTTGGCCATGCCTATTC
>CAZBSW010000194.1:0-4503 GCA_964494835.1 uncultured Thermotogae bacterium | reverse complement strand
CAAGTGTACGGACTTGTATGGCTTGCGGAATACCACTTCGAAGTGCGTTGCTTGCACAATTCGCAATCGATAAGGACAATAGGTTTGTGAAAAAAGGGAAAGTGGAACACCAACCAACAGACCTCGGCAGCTCTGTCCATATGTGGTCATCGATGCAGTCGAATCACAAGAAGAGCGAAATTGCACTCCAGTACCTGGAGACACTCCTCCCTACCCTCTCCCCAGGTGACAAGTTGCCTTCGGAAAGGGAGATCGGGGCGAAACTCGGGATGACGCGTTCTCCCGTGCGCGAGGCCCTCATCGCTCTACAAATGGTGGGAACGTTGCGTATAGAAGCAGGGGTCGGTGCGTTCTTGGTTGAGCCAGGCGCCAATGTGTCAAGCCCTCCGGCAGTCTCTCTCTTGGCTGAGAGCGAAAGCCCATCAGAGGTCCGTGAACTACGACAGGCTCTTGAAGCAGGGATCATACGTCGCGCAATTGCCGAACTGAGCCAAGAGTCCTTCGAGCTGATCAAAACCGCGTATCAGGACATGGTAAAAGCACATGGGGCTTGGGACATGGCGCGTTTCATTGATGCACATCGCAGCTTCCACTTCGCTATCGCTGTCGCTTCGGGCAACAGCCTATTCGAGCGGATCGCTCGATGGATTCTCTATGAAGTCATGACTCAGCCAATCTGGGAAGCCATCATGTACCAGCGACTCAAAGAGTCCTACATGCGGATGAGCGACTCGATCGATGAACACAAGATGATCCTCGATGCAATCCAGGCCCGCGATCCCGACAAAGGTTCCCTTCTCATGGCCAATCATTTTGTGCATGTAATGTAGGCATGCCAATGCAGTTGTGTTGTACATCCCGTTTGCTCCCTAGCGGATCATAGTATGAGCTATTCCTGCCCAGGGCTCGCGGTCAGCATCGTCTATGATACACCTGCACCACTCAGCGTCACAGTGATTCCTATAAGAAGTGGGCTCAACCCAATAGAAAGAAGATGCGCATCACGACAGGACCTCCCGGCGGCAGGAGCGAGACGTTCGACACTGCTCTCTGGGCGAGATACAAGGCTCTCGGCCACGCGCTGCAGCGTGCTGGAGGACTGGAAATCGCAACCGCTATATGAGGCTAGGCCATAACCCCATGAGTCCTTGACACCAGTCAAAGGCAGCACTACCGCAGGGCGAGCAAGAGCATGGCGCGTAGCTCCGAAGAAGTTCAGAACAGCGTCTCATCAAATGCTACGAAGGATTCTCGCCGCGAGGGAATCGTGAGCGGGACAGAGTCGGAACCTGCACATAGAGTCGTGGCAGCAGTAGAACGTCTTCTACCCAGCTTTCTTTCGTTAGGGTCCCGTGTTGTTTCAGCAAACAGCGCGAACCAAACGTACATTCGTTATTGAGACTCACTGGGTACGACATCGTCGGCATCTTTCGCACCGGGCACGAATCATCGATGCTCCGCGAAAGGCTATCCCGTCATCTTAAGCAGATTCTAGACAAGGCCCCGAAGAGCGTACGCTCGCTTACGGCGTGCAGAATTCTGCAAGTAACAATGCATAGAGGAATAACTTCATCCACGCAAGACTTCGGTGTCCCCGGAATTGACATCTCGCGGGAACGGAGGGCACTCAATAAGTGCACGCTGGCTCCAAGGGAAAGAGCCCGACCGGACGTGTGAACCCCAGGGACCTGCACGCGAACGCGAGGTCGAAAGGCCTTCTAACGAGAGACTCCGTTAAGCACCTCGCGGGGTACCCCGCGAGCACCCTGAATCATCTTCGAGCGACCCAAGTACCGGCGCGCGGATCCCCCTTGATGAGCGCAAGATTCGTTTTCCAAGCTCCTCATTCAAGGTTCTACCACTCGGGCTAACAAAGCATAAGTCAAGGGCCAAGATCTTCCCGGATGTCGCACTTCCACAGGCCGTCCAAATAGAGCTTGAGATCTCAACTTCATTGCACGTCAGCCGTTCTGAGGGTTGACATGAAGCTGGCGAACCGGTATACTGGCATACCAGTATGCCAAATCCAAGCAATCGCCAAGTGAGAAAGCCCCATGATGAAACGTACTTATCAGAACTTCCCGCATACGCCACAACAACCAAGAAGAAAAGCGTTGTCGCACTTGAGTATCTCTCTGCTCTCCTAAAGGAGTGCGCCGCCGGAACCAAGCTCCCCTCTGAAAGAGAGATCGCTGACACACTGGGGATGACAAGGTCACCCGTTCACGAAGCCCTAATCGCTTTGCGCATGGTTGGACACGTGAGAATCGAGCCGGGAGTGGGAGCATTCGTCCTAGCTCCGGCGGCACAGGAGCCGACCAGATCGGAACTCGTCCTTCTCGCAGATTCGGAAAGTCCTCATGAGGTTTTTGAGCTTCGAGTCATTATCGAAACAGCTATTCTTCAGGCCGTGATTCGAGATCTACGTGCAGAGAGTATCTCTGCGCTCGAAATAGCTTTTCGAGACCTCTCAGAGTCAATGGCCAGAGGCGGTATCGCAGCCTACATTGAAGCCAATCGAGCCTTTCATCTTGCACTTGCCTCCGTCTGTCAAAACACCCTCCTCGAGCGAATTGAGCACTGGATCCTATACGACATGATGACCCAAAGCCTGTGGACGGAAGTTCTCAAGTCCCGCCTGGAGGATCTGGGATCAGACATTGCGGAGGTGATCGAGAACCTGATTGTGGAGCACCGTCAGATCTTGGACTCTATTCGAGAACGGGATCTGGAGGCAGCGGTCGACTCGATGATGCGCCACATCGCGCACATTGAGGCAGTCGATGACAATTAGAGGGAATCCACGAAAGGAGTCTATCGATGAATGTGTCATTTTGTGGGATTGAGATGCGAAACCCAATCATCGCATCCTCAGCAACGCCGACGATCGGGCCAATGAATCTGCGGCGGCTAGCGCAGGCTGGAGCCGGTTCAGCAGTGATCAAGTCAGTCGTCTTCCCGGTTTCGAAGAAGCCGGGATCTCCGCTGGAGCGTTACGGGAAGAACCCGCGCCCGCGATTCGTGCTGCTCAACAAAGGATTATCCTACGACCCAGATCTCACGTCAAAAGGCAGCTACTTCACCCTCTTTCGTTATGGAGAGCTATATCCGACACCCGACCAGTATGCAGAGGATATCCGTCGACTCAAGAAAGAGATCGACATGCCCATCATCGCGAGCATCTGCGGCGCGCCCTACAAGTACGATCAGTGGAAAGAACTCGCCACAATAATGCAAGATGCAGGGTCTGACGCGCTCGAACTCAACATGCATTGCCTCCCCAAGATCAAATACAACCAGACCGACCCCAAAATCGTGGAAGCGGTAAAATCTGTGGCTAAGATTCCGGTCATCGCAAAGTTGATGGCCGACTGGGAAGATCCGGCAGAAACAGGACCCAAAGTGGTCGAGGCCGGTGCTGACGCAATCACTGCAATCGGCACGCACGGTCGTCCTGTTCTCGAGGTCGATGCCGAGAAGGAAGCATTCTTCTTCTTGCCCACATTCGGTGGAATGGGCGGCACCTGGAATCTGCCCTTGGGTCTGTCCTGGATCGCGCGGTTGGCCCAATCGGTTGACGTGCCTTTATCCGGAGTCTCTGGCGTGACATGCTGGGAGGATGCAGTCAAGTACATCCTCCTCGGAGCAAAGACCGTGCAGATCTGCGCGTCGCTCTACGCCAAGGGATACAGTCTTATTGAAGAGATAGAGCGCGGAATCCAGGGATTCATGGATCGCCACGGCTACGATTCGACCGAAGACTTCCGCGGGAAGCTGCTAAACGATCTGC
Organism: uncultured Thermotogae bacterium; assembly: GCA_964494835.1. GTDB lineage: Bacteria > Bipolaricaulota > Bipolaricaulia > UBA7950 > UBA9294 > M55B144. Next base: position 713 of record CAZBSW010000194.1, on the reverse strand, counting down.
GACCCGCCTCAGACATCCCATCGAACCCACCCGTTAAGGCCCAGATCGACGCGAATACCTGCATCGGATGCGGCAACTGCGTCGATTCGTGTTTCTTCACCGCGATTTCCATGAAGGGGAAGAAGGCTGTTGTGAATCAGGAAGCGTGCGACGGTTGCGGAGTCTGCACGTGGATCTGCCCGGTTCGCGCGCCACGGATGGCCCACGTCGGTTCGTAGCGTGCTGCCAGGGGCCGAAAAGAAAAGGAGGCCTGATGGAGACAAGAATCGCCGTTGCGCAGACCCAGTTCGCCGCCGACAAGGACACGGCACTGAGGGAAGCCCTTGGGCACATTCAAACGGCTGCACAGAACGGAGCACGAGCTGTCTGTTTCTCAGATTATTTCCTGACGAAGGTTCCGACAGCGGACGACGTGGGAAAGCTTGCCGAGGTCGCTGAAGCTATCCCAGGTGGCCCAAGCGTGGATGCCCTAGCGCACGCGGCGGCAAAGCACAAGATCTACGTCGTGGCTGGAACGATTGTCGAACAGGCCTGCGACGGGAAACTCTACTCAACATGTGCGTTTATCGGCCCGGACGGCGAACTGATTGGAAAGGTCCGGAAGTCGCATCCCGAAAACGCGCCGGCAAAACATGAACTAGGCTGTGGTATTGTTCCCGTGGATCCCGAGTACCGCGTTTTTGAAACTGAATTCGCAAGAGTCGGGATCATGC
>CAZBSW010000193.1:0-4538 GCA_964494835.1 uncultured Thermotogae bacterium | reverse complement strand
ACTTCGATCTCGTCCCCCCAGATGCCGGCTCAAAGATCAGGCGTGAAACGGTTCTCACTTTGGAGGAGATGGGGATCGGAGTTGAGGCAGCGCATCATGAGGTGGCGTACGGCCAACAGGAGATCGACCTCCGCTTCCGTGACGCCCTGACGATCGCGGACAGCCTCATGACGTGCCGCTTCGTTGTGAAGGAGGTGGCACGTAAACACGGCGTGTACGCCACGTTCATGCCAAAGCCGCTGTCAGACCAGAATGGTTCGGGCATGCACCTCCATCAGTCGCTGTTTCATCAGAACGGGAGCAACGCGTTCTTCGACCGGGAGGATCGGTGGTATCTATCCGCGATTGCCAAGGGGTACATTGCCGGGTTAATGCGGCACGCAAAAGAGGTCACGGGGGTCTGTGCACAGTGGGTCAATTCCTACAAGCGACTTGTCCCCGGCTATGAGGCCCCGGTCTACATCACGTGGGCGCACCGGAACCGGAGCAACATGATCCGTGTTCCCATGTACAAGCCGGGGAAAGAAACAGCCACCCGCATCGAGTTTCGCGCCCCCGATTCCGCGTGCAATCCCTACCTGGCGTTTGCCGTCTTGATCACGGCCGGCTTGGCCGGAATCGAGAACGAGTATCCGATTCCAGAACCGATCGACGGTGATGTCTATTCGATGACCACGGAAGAGCGAGATGAATTGGGAATCGAATCTCTCCCCGGAAGCCTGAACGAGGCGATCGTGGTGATGGAAGGAAGCGACCTCGTCAGACGGGCACTGGGCGATCACATCTTCGAGAAGTTCATTCAGAATAAGAAGATCGAATGGGACGCCTACCGGGCGCAGGTTCACCGTTACGAACTGGAACGATACCTGTCCGCGCTGTAGGCCAACGCTTCATCGAAAGGAAGGACTGTCGCTGTTTCGAGTAGGTAGCTGAAGTTACTGTACGGAACAGAGCGCCTCTCGCAAAGACGCGCTTGTCTGTACCCCCTGGCGAGCTCCGCGCCTTGAGTGAGCGATAGCGAGCGGGCGAGAGAAATGCCTTAATCCCTCGCAGAGGGCGCAGGCGTGTCTTCTGGAGTGTTCGGGCAGACAGGACGCCAAGGAAAAACTAAGCGTAAAAGGATCAAGAAGGTTCTAAACTCAAGAAGCATGGTCTTTCTTAGCGATCTTGGCGCCTTGAGTGAGCGATAGCGAGCGGGCGAGAGAAATGCTTGTATCTCGCAGAGGACGCAGGCCTGTCTGTCGTCTGTTCGGCTAGACAGGGACGCCAAGAACAGCAAGAGACAAGACCTGAGAAGCGAAGTGCGGGACAAACCAAAACAAGAACACTATTTATCTGTATCCCTTAACGATCTCTGCCCTGCCTGTGTGTGTCCACAGGCAGGCCTTGAGCTGGGCAAAGCGAACGGACGATAGAGCAGCGTTCTATCATTTGTGGTCAGAAGTTCGTTATCCACTCCAAATAGTGAAGAGCCCCAAAAAGCGTCCAGATAGGGATTATCAGCCGTTCGCTATTGACGGAACGGCATGATATCTGTATGCTGGTAGTCACTATGGCGAAAGGAATCGAGAACAGATCGCTGGAAGTATGCGCTCTCCTCCTTTCGTTGGTGTCCACTACGACGATCATCTCCGTCTTGTTCTAGGCCTTACGGTCTTAACAAGGCGGAGAAGCAGGCTGCAGGCTTTAGGCCTGCGGTCTTTTCTTTTTGTCATTGGGGGTAGGAATGAACAGGAGAAACAGACACAGGACGGGCAAAATAGCGATCATCCTGCTCGGTGTGGGACAGGTCGGCGGCACGCTGCTGCGCATGCTGGCCTCCGATCGCTTGACGCAGGTTGCGGCTGGGACGCGTGTTGTTGCGGTGGCCGACAGCCGCGGCGCGCTGATCGATCCGCGTGGTCTGACCGGGCAAACGATCACCGAGTTGCTGGAAGCAAAACGCGCACACGAGGCGATCGGCCAGCTACACAAAGCGACATCGACGTGCGATCTAGAAAACATCCTTGACTCTGGGAGTATTCTTGTCGATGCGACTGACGGTGATACCTTCGATATGCTTCGCCTTGCTTACGGCCGCGGCTGTGGTATCGTGCTCGCCAACAAACGACCACTTGCTGAACCATGGTCGAATGTGGAACAGATGTTCGCCGATCGCCGCGTTCGCTACGAGGCCACAGTCGGCGCTGGCCTTCCCGTCATCTCCACAATGCGTAGTCTCATCGACTGCAAGGACCGCATTGACTCGATCACAGGCGTGCTAAGCGGAACCATCGGCTATCTCTGCTCGCAGTGGGAGCAGGGAGTGGCGTACTCCGAGGCGCTTCTGCAGGCGCGTACCGTCGGCTATACCGAACCCGACCCACGCGATGATCTGTCGGGAAGGGATGTTGCTCGCAAAGCGCTCATTCTTGCTCGTACTGCGGGCTGGGCATTGGAGATGTCGGATATCGAGGTTGAACCACTCTTCCCGGCAGCGCTGGTAGATGTATCCGTGGATGAATTCCTGCACGAAGCACACACACTCGATGACCGATTCACCCGCCGAGTAGAAGAAGCACGGACTGGCGGGCACGCCTTGCGTTACATGGCCCGCGTCGATAGCAGAGGAGGAAAGGCAACGCTTTGCGAAACGGAAAGAGAGAGTCCCATCGGCATCCTCAACGGGCCAGGGAATGCCGTCATCATCAAGAGCCATCTCTACAACGAGGCGCCGCTTGTTATCTCTGGGCCGGGCGCCGGCCCGGAGGTCACCGCGGCCGGCGTTCTGGGCGACGTGCTTCACCTGGTACCCCTCCTCTCCAGGACGTGGGAGGGACCATGAGCATATTGATCATGAAGTTCGGGGGGACCTCGGTAGGGAGTGCCGCGGCGATCATCCAGGCGGCCGATATTATCTCTGGCCAGGCGCGCACAACAAAGGGTGTGGTGGTCGTTGTGTCAGCGATGAGCGGGACGACCGACGCGCTCACCCATGCCGTACTTACCGCGGCTGCCGGGGACGGCGATGCATATCACATCATCTGCAACGAACTACACAATCGCCACATGAACGTAGTTGATGAACTCATACACGAACCGAAATTGCGTACCGATCTGATCGCGACGATCGAGAATGAGGTAAGTGAGTTTCGCGCGTTGTGTGCCAGCGTGTGCGTGCTTGGCGAGGCCACTTCGCGGGTAAGGGACGCTGCGGTAGCGCGTGGAGAGCGACTGAGCGCCGGCATCCTTGCCGCGCTACTCCGTCAAGAAGGGTATGGAAGCGAAGCGACCGACGCACGTGATCTGATCATCACCGATGCGTCATTTCAGAATGCAACTCCGGTCATGAATACAACGCGCGAGCGGATCAGGGCCCGCCTCGCTCCGCTGCTGGCAGCAGGTACAGTTCCGGTCGTCACCGGGTTCATCGCCGCGACTGCCGATGGAGAGACAACCACGCTCGGCCGCGGTGGCAGCGACTATACCGCCGCCATCCTCGGCGACGGGCTGGATGCCGATGCTGTGTGGATATTTACCGATGTCGACGGGGTGATGACTGCCGATCCGTCCACGGTGCCGACTGCGCGCGTGATTCCGGTCGTTTCCTATGCCGAGGTCGGCGAACTCGCCTATTTCGGGGCAAACGTCCTCCATCCTCGTACAATCCGACCGGTGATCGAAAGCGGGATCCCTCTTTGGGTCAAGAACACGTTCGCCCCCCATCTGGCCGGCACGCGCATTGTCGAACAATCGGAGAACACGCACGGCACGGTCAAGGCAGTGACCGTGATCAAGGACCTGAGTATGGTCACGGTCGCCGGCCGCGGGATGATCGGTGTTCCCGGCATCGCTGGCCGAACATTCGATGCCGTGGCCCGCGAGAAGACGAGCGTGCTCATGATCTCGCAGGCGTCATCGGAGCAATCGATCTGCTTCGTCATTCCGACAGAGCGTGCGGCCGCGGTCGTACACACCCTGGAAGAGGAGATGGCCCGCGAGTTGGCCCGCCGTGACATCGACCGCATCTGGGCGATGGATGACATCGTGATAGTGACCGCGGTCGGTGCCGGAATGCGTGGCACACCGGGTATCTCGGCTCGCCTGTTTGGAGCGCTCGGACGCGCGGGGATAAACGTCATTGCAATCGCGCAGGGGTCATCGGAGTGCAGCATCTCTCTCGTAGTAAACGCCACTGACGGCACCGCGGCCGTGCGGGGTATCCACAAGGAGGTCATCCTGTAAATGAACGAGAAGATCCCCATTTGCATTCTCGGGGCGACCGGCGCAGTCGGACAGCGATTCGTCCAGCTCCTGGCCGATCACCCTTGGTTCGAGATCGTGGCGCTCGCCGCCTCGGAGCGGAGCGCCGGCCGACGGTATGAAGATGCGTGTCGCTGGCTCATGTCCGCTGCCCCGCCCCCCTCCATCCGCAACATGGTTGTCTAACCACTTGATCCGACGATTCCAGGCAAGCTTGCGTTTTCTGCGCTCCCTGCCGACGTTGCTCTCCGGATTGATCCGCGTTTCGCCGCAGCCGGTTGCGCCGTCTGTTCGAA
>CAZBSW010000192.1:0-4546 GCA_964494835.1 uncultured Thermotogae bacterium | reverse complement strand
ACGTCATGAAAGACCTTTTTCTCGATATCGTTCGTCGGCTCGTACCGCCGGAGAATCTCCGGAAGGTAAGTATACGCCAAGGCCTGCTGGGCGATGACGCCGTGCTGATCGGTGCTGGCGCTCTCGCTCAACGGGAGTTCTTCCTAGATGTGACTCCATAACAAAGGAGGTGTCTAAACGGGGCAAAGTCGTGTGGGGAGTTGTGTGATAGAGCGTTTTAAGGAGGTAGATCATGACTCGGAATCTCAAGCTCTTTGGTGTGCTGCTCGTAGCTATGGTTGGTTTGGGGCTGTTTGTAGCGGGGGCGAATGTGCCCACCCCGGAGGAAGCGAACATCAATTGGCATCAGTTTGAGGGAACAACGGTAAGAGCCCTACTCGTTGCCCATCCTTGGGAGGAGGGCATCTCGCCCAAAATCGCGGAGTTTGAAGCACTTACAGGTATTAAGTTGGACGTTCAAGTCATCTCAGAGGATCTGTTCTGGGACAGGGTCGTCACCGGATTGAGCGCGGACAAGCCCCCGTTCGATGTATTCTTCGTCTCAGGAGGTTATGACGTCTACTCATACTATCTCAACGATTGGATCGCGCCGCTCGATTCGTTCCTGCAGGATCCCACGCTGACCGATCCTGACTGGTATGACATAGCAGACATCAGCCCTGGATATCTCGCAGGATTCTACATGCCGGACACCACGGGATCGCTGTTCGCCATTCCGATCTCATCTGAGGTATACATCAACTTCTATCGCAAGGACGTCTTCGAAGAGCTGGGCATCGATGTCGATGCCCTGACGACGATGGATGCTTGGCTCGCCGCAGTTCAGCGGATCACGAAAGAGACAGACCTATATGGCGCGGTCGTCCGCGGAGGAGCGACAGGAATCTCAGACGAACTCGAAGCGATGGCTCTCAACTACCTGGGCGATCGCCCGTACGAGACGGGTAAAGGAGCCTTTTTCGATCCAGGCTGGTGTCCGCGGTTTACCGATCAACGGATCACGGAGGCCTTCGGTACATGGGGCGAGTTGATGCGCAATAGTCCTCCGGGAGTCACCGCCTTCACGTGGTACGACGCGAGCACCGCGTTTGCGCAAGGGCTGGCTGCCACATTCTGGTGCGATGCAAGCCTGTTCGCTCCAGAATTCGAGGATCCCGATCAATCCACCGTGGCTGGCAAGGTCGGCTATGCTGTCCTGCCGCCGTCTCCGTACGGGCATGCAACCGGATACTGGGCTTGGGGCATTGGCATTACGGCCAAGGCGGAACAAACAGTCAAGAAAGCAAGCTGGCTGTTCATCGAGTGGGCGACGAGCAAGTACGGCGAGCTATTCTCTGCCAGCAAAACGTGGGGAGCCGTTCGCCAATCGACGTGGAAGCTGCCTGAGATGAAGGAGGTTCTCCCAGTCGAATACGTAGACACCGTATCCCAGTCACTTGCCATCGCGAAGTATCCGGCGATGCACTTCAGTGGAGGAGAGGAGGTCATCATAAACGCCTTGGATGCACTTCACGCTATCTATCAAGGGACCCCGGCCTCCGAGGCTATGGCTACCCTGCAGGATAAGGCGCTTAGTATTGTCGATGAGGCGACGGATATACCTGAGCCAGAATGCAGTGAGTAGACAACCATGAAATCCCCCCGTTGATGGGGGTTGGGGCCGGGATGTCCACTTCCACTACTCGCTCGTGATGGCACGTGCGGAGAGAGCAGTCCATCTCGGCCCTTCTCTAGAGATAGAGAGGCTCTGAGAACGAAGATGAGATCCAGGGTGCGGATTCCTCTGTTGTATCTTCTGCCTGGTATGGTAGCACTCACGGCGATCGTCGTGTTTCCTATCGGTTTTGGGCTCTACACAAGTCTCACCAGTTGGAATTGGGCTGCCGGCGCCGCGAACTCGATGACTTTCATCGGGCTGGGCAACTACGGAACTATGCTTCATGACACCAACTTCTGGAACTCCATCTGGCGAACACTGTATTTTACGGTCGGAGCCGTTGCGGTGGAATTTGTACTAGGTCTGGGCTGTGCCTTGCTCTTGAACATGAAGACAAAGGGAACGGCTTTTTTTCGAACCGCTTTCGTGTTCCCCCTCATGGTCTCTGATATCGTTGCCGCTTTGATGTGGAAGATGCTCCTGAATCCTGCCATGGGACATGTCAATTACTACCTTGGAGTGATTGGCCTCGGAGCACCGAATTGGATCGGGGACCCTCATCTCGTCATCATCACGGCGATTCTGATCGACGTCTGGTGGCAGACAGGGAACATCACGCTTATCTTGTTAGCGGGATTGAAAAGCATTCCCGCGAGTCATCTGGAAGCCGCACAGGTAGACGGAGCATCAGCGTGGCAACGATTGCGCTTTGTGATCATCCCGTGGCTTCGCCCGGTCATTTTTGTTGCTCTTGTCTTTCGAACCATCGCTTGTCTCCGCGTCTTCACGATCATGTGGGGAGTCACCGGAGGAGGCCCGGGTCGGGCGTCCGAGGTCGCGCAATTGTACATCTACAAGGAGGGACTCGGCCGCCTATTGAAGATGGGCTACTCGGCCAGTCTCGCAATTACCTTCTCCCTCATCATCGTAATTCTCATTGGCGCCTACATACGAAGACTCGGGAGGAACATGGCATGATCAAGATCGATGTGCGACGCCTCACCAAGCTGACAACGGTCTATGCTCTATTGCTTCTTCTGTCTTTGGTTTTCTTGATGCCGGTCTTTTGGACCTTTGTTACGTCACTGAAGACTTCTCGCGAGGCGTTCGCCCTGCCTCCGCAATGGATCTTCACCCCGCATTGGAGCAACTACATAGACGCCTGGAACAGTAGAGACTTTGCAAGATCATTCTACAATACGGTCATTATCGGTTTGGGATCTGTAGGTTTAACACTGATCCTCGCCGTTCCGATGGCGTACTCGCTGGTGCGTTTCCGTACCAAGCTGTCTTCGGCTCTGGGCGTCTGGCTGATCGGTGCGTACCTACTACCCGAAATGTTGTTCATGATCCCGTTGTTCACCATATACAACAAGATCGGGCTCTACGACACAAAGCTGGGATTAATCCTGGCCTACCAGATCTTTAACCTGCCCTACAGTGTGTGGCTGCTGAAGGGGTTCATTGCACAGGTTCCTCGGGAACTGGAAGAGGCTGCTCTGGTCGACGGCTGCTCCGAATCCAGAATTCTTTGGCGAATCGTGCTCCCGTTGATCGCTCCCGGCATCGCAGCGACGGCCATCTTGGCATTCATAACGATCTGGGTTGTCTTGTTGATACCGCTAAGCTTGTCCTATTCCAATGCGTCGACGGTGGCAATCTCCATCGCTAATTTCAAGGGGTATGGCGCGTTCAATTGGCCGCTCATGGCAGCGGGATGCATCATCGCGATCCTCCCGCAAACATTGTTCTTCGTGTTAGTGCAGAAATACATCATTGCCGGGCTCACGATGGGATCGGTGAAAGGATGAGTGCCTTGACACAGGATAAGGGAGGGGAATGGGCATAATGCTCGACGAAATGGAGTTCTCGCTACTGTTGACGAATGGGCGGATCTACACCCTGGATACGGCCAACCCGCGGGCGCCCGCGATGGCAGTACGAGGCGATCGAATCGCAGCTGTCGGAGACGTGGAATATGTTCGCCAGGCATTGCGCGGCGGCGCACGTACGATTGACCTCGGAGGATGCGCGGTTCTCCCTGGGTTCATCGACAGCCACACCCACTTGACAGCCGCCTCTTCCGCTTGCCACGTCGACCTTTACACGGCGACCTCTCACGACGAGATCCTGAAGCGCATTGCTGACGTGATGGGAGATCTCGCACCCGACGCGTGGGTGGTTGCGGAGCATCTCGACCGAAACCGGCTGATCGGCACGGGCTGGCCGAGCCGCGACGCTCTCGATACCATCGCCCCCCATCACCCCGTACTTGTCGTCACGCTTGACATGCATGAAGGCTTCCTCAATTCGTCTGCTATGCAGCATGTGCCGGCCGACGCAGATCCCGACAACTGCGATCCTTGCACGGGTGTTGTCAGCGAGGCTGTGCTTGAGCAGGTCATGCAAGGAATCGACGCCTCGATCGATTGGCGCAAAACTCGTACGAGGATCGAACAGCTCATTCAGCTAGCATCGGCCATGGGGATTACGTCGATCCAAGTGATGTCGGATTTAGACGGGATCGATCTGCGAGCCTACAGCTCACTGCAGCGGGAGAACCGACTCAACGTGCGTGTATACTTATTGCCATATATACAGCAGCTAGAGCCAATGTCGAGGTTAGGTTTGGTGAGCGGATTCGGGGACGAGTGGCTTCGCATTGGAAGCGTCAAGATCATGGGTGACGGCGACATCTCGTCAAAAACGGCGGCTTTGCTCCCCGCAACATCTGAAGCAGCTGGTTTCCAAGGTCAATTGCGATACGACGATCGAGAACTGCTGTCATTAATCCGGACAGCGCACCAAGCTGGATTGCAGGTGGCCGTTCATGCCATCGGTGACCGCACCATCGCTCAGCTTTTGAGCATCTTCCGCCAAGTCCTGGCA
>CAZBSW010000191.1:0-4588 GCA_964494835.1 uncultured Thermotogae bacterium | reverse complement strand
TCGGCGGGAAGCCGTGGCCGGCGTAGAAGAAGAGCATCGCGGTGTCGATGCCGTTGGTGGCGTCGGTGTCGTCGCCGGGGGTGATGCGGTCGCTGTCGTAGTAGAAGTGGTTTGTGCTAGTAAGGCCGATGTGGATGTGGCGGCGGGTCCATGTATCCGGGCAGTGGTTGGCAGCGGTCGTCGATCCACCCATGTCGGTCCCGAACAGGAACTCGTTGGCGGTGTCGATGTGCCAGTCGGTGTTGCCGTGGGCCGCGATCGCGGTGTTGAGCGGCGGGTTCGGCTGTACAATGTGCACGCAGCAGATAACCGACCACTTCTTCTGGATGTACCCGACGAACTGAGCTGCAAGTTTGGTCTTGCTCTCCCCTCGCCGGGACACGGCATAGGCAATGTCGGAAAACGGTTCAGTGGAGGATAGCGGAATGCCAAACTGCTGTCCTTCGAATCGGAATAACCGTGAGGCCAAGAGATCCGGATTCCTTTGAATCACATCATCCAACGGCATGATCAAACCATCTTTCGCCAATTCCTGAAGGAGTTCGCTGGTCACCCAGAACAAATCCGGGGGATCTCCAGCCAGAAGTCTCTGGACAAGCTCCTCACGGTACTCGCCGAACGACAGTGAGCGGATTTCGACTCCAACAAGGTACTCGCGAGTGAACTCATTGACGGTCTGAAACAACTGGTCTATCTTCAGCTCGTCAGTCTCCCAGATCATGACTTCCAGCTTGCTGCTCTGGGCAGACGCAGAGACAAACAGACCAGCGCATACAATAACGATGATCGTGAAGCTCTTGACAAGATTCGCATTCGTGAACGCCATTGCACGTCCCTCCTTTGCTGGTTCCGGCACAACTCTCGTGTCGGGTGTCGGATACCGCTGGAATTCGGGGCCACCAGGTTGTGAGAAGGAGCAGACTTACCGATGACAGAGGGAATGACGCCAGACGAATACCGTGATTCACGTTCCAGAGGAGGATACGCAAGTAAACCTTGATACTCGCCGAGATCAAAATGGGAACGGCGTCTCAGAGCCTGGGGACTGAACGTAAGGCGCGTTAGTTAGGTGCTTCGTGATGATTGGAGTCCGTTCGGAAATTCTCTGTTTCAATGCGCGCTACAGTGGGTATCGATCGCATCCGTGATCAGTCGTTAAGAGAGGAAGGTCAGGTAAAGATCGCCTTGAGCGCTCGCCTGATGTCGGCCATCAGATCGTCGATCGGTTCCAGCCCTACGGAAAGTCGAACGAGGCTCTCGGTGACGCCGGCATCCGCCCTCTCCTTCTCGGTCATCGACGCATGAGTGTTTGTAACCGATTGATTGGCGAGGCTGGTGACGCCGCCCAGGCTTGTTGCCAGTTTGATCGTGCGAAGACTGTCCATGAATCTCGCGGTCCCCTCGTAATCGGTCGCCAGCTCAAAGCTGATCATCCCGCCAAAGCCAGACATCTGACGCGCAGCCAGGGCATGATCGGGGTGACTTGTCAATCCCGGGTAATGCACCTGTCGAATACCCGGTTGATCGGTGAGCCAGCGGGCAATTCGCTCGGCCGATTCATTCTGCCGCTTCACACGAACATCGAGTGTCTGCAGCCCGCGCCAGACAAGATAGGCCTGCATCGGGTCAAGAACGCCCCCGAGCATCCGACGGAAAGCCCAGATGCGGTTTGCCCTCTCCTCATCGCAGCAAGCAAAACCGGCTGTCACATCATGATGCCCGCCAAGGTACTTGGTGGCGCTGTGGATGGCAATATCAACGCCGAGTGCGCGCGGCCGCAGGTTGATGGGTGACGCAAACGTCGCATCCAGGAGGACGATCGTACTCTTCTTGTGCCCGGCTGCAGCCAAGTTCTCGACATCCAGGACCCGCAGGAGTGGGTTCATCGGCGATTCAAGGAATAGTACTCGGACGCCTGTGCTCAGCGCGTCGAAACACGAGTCGACCTCATCCGCGGCAAACAGCGCAGTCGTGATTCCAATTGTCGGCAGGAAATCCGTGAGGAAACGAACTGTCTCGCCGTACGTCGCCATCGCGGCAATGCGATCTCCGGGTTGAAGGAACGCAAGAATCGAGGTGGTGATCGCCGCCATCCCCGAAGCAAATGCAACGGCTTCCTCGTATCCTTCGAGCGCGGCGAGGCATCGCTCCGCTTCGCGAACGGTCGGATTATCCCAGCGGGAGTAGATGTAGCCGGAGCGGTGTTTGACAACGTCGACCAGATCGGCAGTACTTTCAAACCGATATGTGGCTGAATGAACGATTGGCGGAACGACTGGCTCACCCTTCATGCTGTACCTCCAGAGAGTCCCTTACATCCTCAACATGGCGTGACAGAACCGTAACTTGCTGTCTTGAAGATGTCAACTTGGGTCGAGGGTTACTTGTCATCCAACGGGCGAGGGGAAGCCCACGATTGAACCAGCCACACGCGGATCTTGGTTCCCTGATCGAATCACGCGCAACCGCATTTGGGTGGAGGTCTACAATCGAGTACAGCCCGCCATGCTATGAGACGTTTCGTAGTCGAGGACGTTTCTCCCCCTACCTGCGGCCCGCTATTGCGGGGGGAAGGGTCATCATCCCACTGGAGCAGTCAACCGGCCCGACCCAGCAATTGGCTTACGCTGCACTTACAGCTAGACTTGGCCTGTTCGGCAGCGGCCAAGAGAGGTGTGTGTATGTTCAAGAGGAAATCGGAAACCCACAACGAGGAAACTCTGTTGGGATTGGACGGAGCACGAAGATACGCCGAGATCGCGCAACGATCAAGACTGAGGTACCGGGCATTTCTGGGGCATGTCGGGTCTCTTGCGATCTCGGGGAAGTACCTCGATATCGGTGCGGGGCCCGGGATTCAGAGCGCCCTGGTCGCTCAGAGGCACCCACACGCTCAGATCACAGCCCTTGAGATATCGCCAGATATGGTTACGGTCGGCAGAGAATACCTGGAGAGGAAAGGGCTCAAGGATCGGATCCGGTACGTGATTGGAGACGCAACGGATGCGGAACTGATTCACGAGCTGGGGCCATTTGACCTCGTGTACAGTGTCCACTCACTTCATCACTGGAGGGATCCCCACCGAGTAATCGATAACTGCCTAAGCGCCGCTGCGCCTGGCGGGACGGTCCTCATCCACGATCTGCGTAGGGCATGGTGGCTCTACTGGATTCCCGTTCACAACGGGCTATTCGACTCCATTCGTGCTGCCTACGTCTCCGCTGAACTGCGAGGAATGCTCGCTGGAATTGCCGACATTTCCTACACGGTGAAGAAGGATCGACCGTTCATGCATACGGCCATCATCAAGAGGAGCCCTTGAATGGCGAGTCGAAACAGATCGTCCCTCGACGGTCGGAGCCTGGGCGATTGCATATAGAAAGCGTCCGCTGACGGTTTCGGGGTGACTGGGGTCCAGTTGCGGGCGGTCTTGCCTTCAAACTCGTGTCTCTCCGTCCTATAACTCTTACGGACTGATCTCTGCCGGGCAAGCTAGATAACAGCGTCCATCGAGATGCCGCGAGCTTTGGCCCTGTCCTTCATCCAGTGCAGGATTGTCGCGGGTGGCTTTTCTACCACGTCTACCGGCTTGCGCTCAAGCCGCAGCGCCTCGACAGCGCACGTAGTGACGCACAGGCCACAGCCGGCACATCGGCTAGGATCGATGTGAGCGGTTCCATCCGCAAGCGACAGTGCTCCGAACTGACAACGATCGAGGCACTTGCCGCAGCCAACGCATCTCTCTGGCGCGACAACCGTACGAAACGCCGAATGAGCAATTGCAGTTTGCATCCCAAACTCAGCGATGCCACGCATGACTCCGCAGCTGCAAGTGCAGCAGTTGCAGATATACGTGTTCCCGGTGCGGTAGTTGCCCGAGGAGTGAACGAGGCCCGCCTCTTCAGCCTCCTGTAGGACGCTGAAGGCTTCCTCTTTGGTGAGAGAGCGAATGTCTTCGCTCTGTTCGAAGGCGTTCTCTACAGGCGCGAAGATCAGGCAGTTCTCAACGGGATGGCCGCAGGGCTGACCGATCATCGCCTTCTGGACGCGGCAAACGCAGTCCCGGACGCCCCATGACTTAGCGTTGTCCAGCAGTGCGCTCGCGGACTCGTAGGGGAAGATCTCGACTTCGAACGGAATCGCTGCATCCACAGGAATCACCCGGTGAAGAGAGGGGGCCGGACCGAGAAGCCCTGCCCTGGTCTCCCGGTAGTACTCCTCGAACAGCGATGCGTACTCCTCATCCATTCGGGGAAGCCATGCCTCGTAGAACCCAACAACGAAAGGCTTCAGCGAAAACACACGTTCGTCGTTCTTTCTTGTCACACTGATCAGCCCCTTGCGCGCCATAACGTTCAAATGGGCGAGTGCGGCCTCTTCCTCAACGCTTGCACGGTCTGCGATGGCCAAGGCAGTCTCGGGTCTCAGTCTCATGATGCTCGCCAGATGTGCCTCGGCCGGCGTGAACATCTTCGCCAGAAGCTTCAGTTCGACCCCACTCTCGGTCGCCGGGAAGCCATTCGGAATCTCATCTACACGTTGCGCCAGCCTTCGATAGATCTCGCCTGTCATTGCACCCTCCTGGTG
>CAZBSW010000190.1:0-4606 GCA_964494835.1 uncultured Thermotogae bacterium | reverse complement strand
GCCTCATGCTGTTGGCTGTTATCGTTGCCTTCCTCGCCTGGTGGCGGTGCTGGAGGCGTCCACGCCATTCCCTGTCCCTGCTCGCCTTGTTCGGGAGATGAGAGCGCGTCGGTTGCTATTTTCTCTGGCGTACCTTCTTGCTGGTCCTCGAGGGATCGGGCGAGTTGGCGCATCGATTCTAGTTGTTCTTCCAGGTCTTTCGGAGTCTCAGTCTGCGCAAGCTCACGCAGCGCCTGCCCGACCGCGTTGTTCCCCATACGTTCCGCGAGTTCGGAGAGGGCCTCTCGTTCCCCGGGTGTAAGTCCTGTGTCCTCTTCTTCGGAAAGCCGCTGTTCGATCTGGGAGATCAGTTCTTCCAATGCCTGCACAGCGGCTTGTTGAGAGGAGATCAATTGATCGAGGCCTTGTTGATCATTGGAAAGCACCCCCGGCGAAGACGAACTGCTCCAAAGATCTTCCAGTACGTCTTCGAGATCATGTTCCGGAGTTCCCGGCGTGGATACGGTGTTAGATGAGGGCGCGACATCGGTGCCGATCACGAGTGGTGTGCTGCTGGTTCCACCGGTTTGTCGCGTTGAGCTTTCACTGACGGCGCTAGTCGCCGTGGCGGTGACATGCGGTGTGTGATTGATAGGGCCAATTGAGCTCAAGCTCGCGCTGACGATCATAACACACAACCCGATCGGGACAAGGATACGACTGCGGTGGAACGGCAGTCCGCGCTTCCAGTCCAGATCGATATTATGCAGTCGCGCCTCTATCATGTCGCGGTATGGACCCGCTTGTGCTCGACAGTAAAGCTCGTGCAGAGAGCTCAACCGCTCGTCAATTGCAAGGCAAAGATCGATACGAAGCAGACCTTGTGCTAGATTGACAGGCAGACGCCGGCCGATGAACCAAGTGGAGAGCAAGACAAGGAACGGGATCAATACCAACAGGTAGATCTCTATATTGGAGAGGGAGATGATCTCTAGGTAGTTGGTAAGGAATACAAACGTGAGAAGCAAGGCTGTGGCGGCAAAGCCGATTGAGCCCCAGTGCAATCCGCGAATGAGGCGCATGCGGCGTTCGATGCGTGAGAGCGTCTCGAAGAAGTTGGTCATTTTATTCCCTCCTCAAGCGATGTCTGTAAATCGGGAATAACACAGTAAGCAGGAAGAGCGGGGCGGCATAACCGAGTAGGTATGTGCCCACATCGGCACCCCAGAACAGAGAGTTGACAAACCCTATCGGGCTGAGCCATGGTATGGAAAACAATGGCGCGAAGTAGTAAGCCGCAAAAAGCGCGTATTTACCCAAGAAACCGGTTGTTGAAGCACCATTTCCTTTTTCCTCGATCACGCGGGCAAGGACAGCTACGAGGAAAGAGACGATTGTCGCATAGAGAAGGATGAGGATAAAGGGCACCAGTTTTCCTGGATAGATTCCGCGCGCAAAGGTAAGATAGGGTATAGTGAGCGCTTCCGCTATTCCAACTTGTGCCAGAATACGAATACACATCGTGCGTCCAAACTCACGGCGAACGGCACTCATTCCGCCGAGGGAAAGGCCGAGGATCCCGATGAAAACGATGAATACGTAAAAGTAGAGTGGTTCGCCTGATAAGAACGCAAACGACCCGAAATCCTTCACCTGATTTGCCGGTGGAAGCGAGATAATAAGAGCGATGCCGCAGAAGAGAAGGAGACTGAAGAATGAGTCGACATTTTCGGAACTTATGGGGTGAAATTTCGTGTCTTTCATTGCTCCCCCGCAACGACTATCAGCTTCACATCCCTCACTTTTTCGCGATGTGAAGCAATTGTTCTGTTTGCATCGACCACCATACCGCCAATCACCCATGTCCCTTGATAAATGGCGTAGTGCTTACAGACGGCATCATATAATGCGGCAATCTCGCGCCTATTCGGGACGAACTCGTCCGGCACGATCCCTTCTGAAAGGGTGTAGGTTGCTTCACCATTGGCAATGGTCCCGAGCGAGAAAGCAATGCCATCACGGATGAAGACCCCACATTCCAAGGGGTAGCCGAGTCCATTTTTGATCGTGATCCGTTCATCTCCTGACTGATAGCAAGAGACAGGGATGAGACAGTCACCGCCGCCACTAAGCAGGCGTTCCTCTCCGCGAACTATCTCGACCGATGCGTTCTTGTCGTCGACAAGGGCGATATTATAGGAATGGGAATGCCCCTTCAAATCGTGCGGCAGTTCTTGTATCACCGGCTGCGCGACGCTCACTTCTGTGGTAAATGGGCGTGATCCAATGCTAGCGATACCGTATGAAACAATCTCATATCCGACTGAATCTTGGACGTATAGTTCCGTATTTATTTTGTATATATCAGAAAAGGCTTTCGTCTTGTTTGTATATAAACCGGACCAAAGCGCGAGTCCGACAGTTGCAGATAGAAGGTAAATGACTATCCGGTGCGTGTTTTTCGTACGGGCAACGACTACCATTAAGGACAAAAGCACACAGGTCACAAGCGCCAAGGCGGTAGGGTAGCCAGGGCGGGAAAGCTTCATAGTATCGAGCATTTCCTGCGTCTCCGCGAGAATGGTTACCGGATCAGCGGGTGAAACCGCCTGTTGCAGGAAGTGAATCTCTTCTTGAGTGAGCGAATATGCGTTTTTCGTCACCGTAAAAACAGTCCCTGCTCCGTAAGGCTGCTTGACGATGAGGGGAGAACCGCTTTCGTCCAGCATGATGGTATCAGCCCCTGGGCGCAACCCACCTGTAAGCAATTGACCGTCAGTGACATGAGGATCGATAATCGAGATCAGCCCACGCACAAGTGGTGAATCGATCAGGAATATATCCGATCCAGTAAAGACGACTGTCGTGCCACCAGCATGGGTCCAGCGACAGATCGCTTGCCATTGTTCGTTATTCAGATCGTCCGTCAACTGGCCGATCCATAACGAACCCACTCCATCGTAGCAAGACCACGCAGAGGGAAGGTTCGATCCATCGACTAGAGTTCGGTCGCCAGTGAGCGAATCGGGGAATTCACCGACAGCGACGGCAAGTGGAACAGATGACCACCCGTTACGAAGATCGACTGTCTCCTGCGTAATAGTGTTGCCTGCGTCATCGATGAGCGATACAGCAAGCGGATGGGCGAAGTCGTACAACGGGAGAGCTTCAGTATATGTCCCGGAGTTTATCCGCCCGATATGAAAGTCGGTAGTACTTGTCGCTTCCCCTCGCCAGGCGTTGCCGATCCTTTGAACAATACGCAAAGAGCCGGAGACCGGATAATCCAACCCAGAAATGGTGATTGCGATCGGAATTGTTCTCTCGGGTAGAAAACGGCCGGCGAAACCGACTTCCACTTCGATCCTCGGTGCGGCTACAGCACGTGCTGCGGCCAATAGCAAGAGGCATAAGACCAGCTTCCATACATGAGTATGCTTCATCATCGCCATCTTCTCGCGAGCGGATGAATCAGGCGGCGGGTCGTTCCTCTTACCTTGGGAATCCCACCGCGTATTTCAACATCGAGCCCGCGCTGGATACGGCAATTACTAATATATAGGCTATTGCGATCAAAGTCGAGGACCAACTGCAGAAATTCTGTCACAACCAAGTGTATGATCGCCTTTGAAGATGCGCGAGGCGATGTGTATCACTGCGGAAGACGATCCACGGCGAGAACAGCGTCTTCGTTCAATACGTCCGCGTAGATCTGTGTTGTCTGGATAGAGCTGTGCCCGAGCTGTTTTTGCACGAGCCTGATATTGAATTTAGATGCGCGATAGAGTAGAGAGGCATAAGTGTGGCGACAAGAGTGAATAGAAAACCGCGTCGGGAGGCCGATCTGTTCGGCCGTTGCTTTGAATATGCGATAGATTGCGGTACGAGTGAGGGCGTGCCCGGTTCGAGCGGACACGAACATTGGCGCACGTCCGGCCGTCGATTCGCCAATTTCGTCCTTCCAGGCGATGAATTCTTCGAGATGATCACGCAGCGCCTGTCCGATCTTCACGCCTCGCTTCTTGTTCCCTTTACCGTTTCGTACGATGAGTGACGCATTGCCGTCTTCAATGATGATGTCCCGCATCTTTAGCGCACAGATCTCGGATACGCGCAAGCCGGAATCGAGGGCGATATGGAGAATCGCCCAATCGAGAACGGTGTTGAGACGTCCGTCTTGTCGTCCGTGCTCGGCCTCATGGCGGCAATGGGCCTTGAGCTCCGCTACCTGTTCCGGGGTCATGAAATCCTCGTGCGTCACTTCCAGGGGCATATCTTTCTCCTCGTATCGTCGAAGAAGATAGTGGTGAAGGATGTTATTCCCACGGACAAGTGTCGCAACAAAAGGGCACTTTTGTTGCGAAAAGGCTCAACGCGCGTGGAAATCCAGTATTGAAGCGATGTTTACCTATCGACACGATAGTGCAATATCATCAGGACGATGAAGTTGCCCCTTGCCCTCAATGCGGCCGACCCGTACGAGGCGATTTATGTGCCTCTCATTCGATCGTAAAACTTTCGACGATCTTCTTCTCCGCTCCTACAACTTCACCCTCGACCTCTACGTAAGAGGCAATGCCCGATCGGCTCAGCTTCTCCCGCAGCAGATCATCAAGCTGGAAGATCC
>CAZBSW010000189.1:0-4611 GCA_964494835.1 uncultured Thermotogae bacterium | reverse complement strand
GGCCTTGACATCGAATCTTTGATTCCGGTCCGCGAGGACCTGGAGACGCACTTCTTGCGATTGACGGGAGGGCACAATTGACTTTTCTTCACGTGCTGACAACGGAGTTTCTCAAGCTCAGGAGGACGAAGATCACATGGATACTGGGCGCAACATACTGCGTTGGCCCGCTCATGCTGAGCCTGATGATGGTGATCCTGAAGAACCCGGATCTCGCACGCAAAATGGGCCTCCTCGCAACGAAGGCAGAGTTGATGGCAGGCACCGCGGACTGGCCGACCTATCTCTCGCTGGTACCGATGATCCTCACGGCAGGAATGATCGTGCTTGGAATTGTGGAGGCGTTCGTGTTCGGCCGGGAATACGCCGAGGGCACCGCCAAGAATATGCTGACATTGCCAATCCCGCGCGGAACATTCGTGGCTGCAAAGCTCGCAGTGGCCGCGATGTGGTTCATCACCATGTACGGCATCGTCTATATCGAATCCATCGTTTTGGGATTCGCCGTCGGGCTCCCCGGTTTCAGCGTGCATCTGCTCCTAGACAACGCCGTTATCGCCGGTCGGCTTGCCTGGCAAGTGCTCCTGCTGGGATCGGTCCCGGCGTGGATCGCGATTGTCGGACGCGGATACCTGGCACCGGTCGGCTTTGCGGTCTTCGCACTCTTGCTCGGTAATCTCTTTGCTCACACCGGCTGGGGGCCGTGGTTCCCGTGGTCGATCGTGCTCCTCACCGCTGATGCGGCCGGCCAGGGGTCTCCGGTCATGGGCGTCGGCTCGGTTATTGTGCTGCTCGTCTTGTTCATAGGGTGCGCCATCGGTGCCTTCATCAGCTTAGACAGCACCGACAACACCCAGTAGACCTCAACTTTTAGCGCATCACTCTCGGACCCTGCTTTCCCGTGCGAGCACCGTCGCCGTTGCAATAGAGCAAGAGTCAAGAGCCGGTCTAAATCGTTTCTACACCTTGGACTCGGGAATCGGCTTCCACGGCGGTACACCGTACTTCCGCTTTCGCGCTCGCCCCCACCAGCATCCTCCCAACGTCAACACCATGAAAAGCCCCTGGACCACCTTGTAGATCGGGTTGCCTCTCCTCGCTCCACGACATACCGGGCACCCATACTCGCAGTACTCCGGATCTTTGAGATTGCCAAACGGCATATTCCAACCCTTCCACCCATACCGCGGGATTCCTTTATCCTCTGTCATGTTCGACACCTCCTTCTCCCACCATGGGCTTCTGCCCCAACTATATCACTGCATACGCCTATTTGTGCAACTGCAACGTTCAATGCGCTTGGATCTTCGCCTCGGCTGCCACAAGAAGGACGATTACGCGCAGGCAAATGGATTGGTTCCGGTCGCTCTTCGGCATACTATCTATGCCGCGGAGCCGCACAAGAATCACTGCCAGGCAGAGGGTTATTACCAATGAGTATGACTGATGGAGACAAACTCCCGCTGGACATAAGAATAAGACACAATCTGAAACCGGGCGATATCGGTTATCTGATCTATTTGCATGGGATACTCTATGCAGAAGAATATGACTGGGATCATACTTTCGAGGCATATGTGGCCGAGCCTTTGGCCGAGTTTGCTCGATCCCAGAGTGAGCGAGAACGGATTTGGATAGTCGAAGCAAATGATAAGATCGCCGGCTCGATTGCTACCGTTGAATCTTCCAAAGAGCAAGCTCAATTGCGCTTCTTATTGCTGCATCCCACTCTGCGCGGACACGGGATTGGCAGGATTCTGATACAGGAAGCTATCGGATTTTGCCGAGAGAGTGGTTACCGCTACGTGTTTCTCTGGACGGTTAGCGCACTGAAGGCGGCGGCAAGTTTGTACCGGTCAGAGGGTTTTCAGTTAACAGAGGAAAGAACACGCAGGTTGTGGGGCGCGTTTGTTACGGAGCAGCGATACGATTTGAAACTATGAGGGAGACCCCCAACAAGCCCATACGCCCGCACCTGGAAAGTGGACTTCGTATGTTCCTTGTCGGTACTCAGCCCGGTTCGGCTCGGTCTTAGAATTGCCAAACCGGGTATCGCATCTGCTCCATGGGCAGGCCCTTGTGCAGCTCACTGCCTGTCATTGCGCTTGTCGAGATCCTTTCCCTCCAACTCCAGCTTTAACGACAGGAACCGGAGAAGATCTTTAATCGTGACGATCCCCACGAGTTGATCATCACTTACAACCATTAGCCGGCTGTTGTGAGTCCGTTGCATGAGCGCGAGGGCGGCAGTGGCATCAGCGTCCGGCGAGATCGTATTCTCCGAAGAGCAACTGCTTGACAGCTCCTTAACCGTATGCTGACCCCACTCGTTTCGAGGGAGTTCCTTGATCTGTCTCGTTGTGATGCAGCCAACCAGGCGATCCTCCTGGAGGACGGGATACATCTTGAAGTGATGTTTATATACATACTCCTCGACGAGCTGCTCGATCGAAATGTAGTAGGGGACCGTGACAGGATTCTCCTCCATGAAGCGCCGTACGGGTTCTCCGGCAAGAACTTGCTTGCTGATTAGTTGCTGATAAGACCCGACAGAAGCGTTCCTCACGAAAATACCGATCAGGAACCACCAGATTCCGCTGACGAGGTCGCCCCAAATAAAGGAAATAACCCCCAACGCCATTAAGATGAAGCCGAATCCTGACCCGACGTTTGCAGCAATTCGCGTTGCCCACGTGAGTTTCTGTGAGACCCTCCACAGCACGGAACGAAGGACGCGTCCCCCATCCAGTGGAAACGCGGGGATAAGGTTGAATGCGGCGAGCACCAGATTAATCGTCCACAGATAGCTCAACACGCCGATCACCGCCGAGGGCCAGGCCATCGCACCTCCGAGAACGGTGATCCCATAAAAGATCCCGGCAAGGGCGATGCTCGCGCCAGGTCCGGCGATCGCCATGAGAAACTCGGCCCTCGGATTCGGGGGTTCTTCCGTCATTTCGGCGACACCGCCAAAAAGGAAGAGCGTGATCCCCTTCATTGGTATTCCGAGGCGACGTGCCAGTAACGAGTGAGAGAACTCGTGGATGACCACAGAAAGAAAAAGCCCGAGTGCGCCGAACAATCCCATTGTCCAATAAGCCACCGTTGCGAGATTCTTGAAGTACGAAGGGAAAACGGCGGTCGATAGAGACCATGTGATCAGCGTGGCGATGATCAGCCAGCTTACATCTATCTTCACCTCGAACCCGAGAATACGAAATAGCGTGATACCTCGTCCGAACATAGCTCACCTCTATGTCAAAAAGAGTAGAACCGGTTGCCCGATTGCGTCAAGTTCGGCCATCGTGCCGTGCAGTGGGGAATCCGCGAGCCCATTCGAGCCGTGAATGACTCGACAGATCCACATGCCAAGAGCCGCTGCTACGATGATTCAACTGAACGTGCAGTCATAACGCCAAAACCCTCGCCAGCATGTCACTCGCTGTACGTGACATACGTCACAAATGGACGCTAACCTGCTGAATGCATGCCTGTTATCGCCGGAGCATGATCGCGAGCATCGCTAAGTCCGCCTGCGCCACCCCCGGTATGCGCGTTGCTTGGCCGAATGTACGCGGTCGCACGCGCGCCAGTAAGTCACGCCCCTCGCTCGATAGGTTATCTAAACGGGCATAGTCGAGTTCATCGGGGATGGTCATCCGTTCCATCCGCTGCAGGCGCTCGATCTCCCGCTCCTGTTGCTCGAGATAGCCGGAATACTTGGCCTCTACTTCCACCTCCTCAAGCACGTCGAACGCATGCTCATCGTCGAGAACAAGGTCGGAAAGCTGTACCGGCGGCCGACGCAGGAGCTCGTACAGGCTCGCCCCGTTATCGGCAAGCGGGGAGGTCCCTCGCTCTGTGAGGATGTCATTCAGCGGATGACGGGGGCCGATGCGCTCTGTCTTGAGATGAGAGAGGAGACGGTCTATCGCCTCGGAGCGCGCCAGTGCGCGTTCATGGCAATCGTCGGACAGCAGGCCGAGGGCGTGGCCGATAGATGAGAGGCGCAGGTCGGCGTTCCCCTCGCGCAGGGTAATGCGATATTCGGCACGCGATGGAAGCATGCGGTACGGCTCGGTGACACCTTTCGTTACGAGATCGTCGATCATCACACCGATGAACGCCTCCCCCCGAGAGAGAACGAACGGCTTGTCGCCCCGCATACGGCGAACGGCATTCACACCCGCCACGATCCCTTGGCCCGCCGCTTCTTCATATCCGGTGGTGCCATTCACTTGCCCGGCGAGGAACAGGCCGTTGATCCCGTCGACCTCAAGCGTCGGCAGGAGTTGCGTCGGGTCGATGTAATCGTACTGGATGTCATAGCCGTAGCGTTCGATCTGCGCATACTCAAGGCCGGCGATGCTGTGCACGATACGGTCTTGAATATCGGGAGGGAACGCCGTGTATATTCCCTGCAAATAGACCTCGGCCGATTCTCTCCCCTCCGGTTCGAGGAAGACCTTGTGGCTCGACCTTCCCGGGAACCTGACGATCTTAGCCTCGAGGGACGGACAGTGACGCGGGCCTTCGCTCGTGATCAGGCCGTTGAAGTTGGGGGTAAGGGAGAGGTTGTCACGGATGATGGCGTGCGTCTCCTCGTTGGTG
>CAZBSW010000188.1:0-4643 GCA_964494835.1 uncultured Thermotogae bacterium | reverse complement strand
GTGGAGATGGGAGCAGAGGGGAGTCGATGGGGGAGCCCTGGTCGATGCGTACGCTCGAGCAGAGCATGAGGGCAAGGACGACTAACAAGAAGCGCTGCGCAATCGATCGGCTCATATCTGCTAGTCTAACTGGGGGTGAAGGAGTCGGTAGTCGTAATTGTGCGTGCGACAGGGGACGTAGGGCACGTTGGACCGATATTCGTGGTGTCGATGCGCGCGTGTCGAATGTCTGCGTCCACTGGCTTCACCGTTTCCTCACAACCCCTTCACCCGCTCTCCAGAGAGGGTAGATAGACTTTCAACAAATGGGATGGCGGTTTGCCCGTCTGTTTCGGCGACTGCTATAATTGTCTAGTGAGTCTTGAAAGTAATCGGCGAAGGAGCAATGCGCATGCAACGAATATGGATATTGGCCTTTCTGGGAGTCATTCTGACGGCGTTTGTGGGACTGGCGGGTGGAATACACGACCCGATTGTGATTCTTGGCGACGGTGATTTTACGGTTGCCAACGGGGTTATCAGTGGAACCGGTACCGCCGATGATCCCTATGTCATCGCCGGTTGGGAGATCGATGTTCCTCAGGGCGTGAAATACGGGGTTAAGATCGAGAACGCTAGCGCGAGCTTTGTATTGCGCGGTCTTATCATTCGTGGCGGTACGGCCGAGGATGGCGCGGCGATCCGGCTGGGGTTCGTCAGCGCGGCGCGGATTGAGAACTGTTCAATCTCCGGTTCTACAAACGGAATCGAGATTGCATCTTCTACTGGCGTCACTATGTCCGGGAATGTGATCTATGTGCAGGGGTTGGGCCTGCAGGTAACCGGTGAGTCGGCGGATGAGTACAACCTGGCAATCGATCAAACGAACGGGATCAACAACTACCCGATCCGCTACATATACGGTAAGAATGGTGAGACGATCAGCGACATCAAGTCGAACAATCTCTATCTCGCTTTCTGCAAGAACATGACGGTCGAGAACAACGAAATCGTCAACGGAGACGGTATTCAGCTTGCGTTCGTAGATGACTCGACAATCGCCGCAAACAAAGTCTATCGCACCAACCCGGTATTGACGGCTTACGGCATCAGTCTGTATCAATCAAACGGAAACACGGTGAGGGGGAATACACTGCAGAACAATCGTTTTGCCGGGCTCTATGTCTGGCTCTCCTCTCACAACGAGGTCGTCAATAACCAATTGCTGGCAAACGATAGCGGTATCATCGTGGCCGCTTCGGACGACAACAATGTGCATGGAAACGTGGCATTCGCCAATCCGGTGGGAATCGAACTGAAGGCCGGCTCTATGGGGAACGATGTGGCGAATAACGTCATCACGCACGAGAACACGAAGTACGGTATTGTCCTCGATCAGGCGGTGGGAAACTCGGTGGAGGCGAACTCAATTACCGATGCCGAGACCGGGATTCGTCTCGCCGAGAAGGGCAATGGGAATACGGTTGTCAGTAACACAATCGTCAAGGCAGCTTACGGGATATCGATCACCGGGTCGAACAATGATATAAGCAGGAACCTCATCTCTCAGAATACGCGTGGTATCCTCTTTCCCGAGACGTACGGCAAGGTGACCGTGCGTGGCAACTCGATCCACGACAATGTTTTCTCCGACAACAGCAACCACATCTACCTGAACAATGACTCCGAGGCGACACAGATCTACGGGAATACGTTCTTCGGCGGGGGAACCTCACTTGTCGAGGATTACGGGAACAACACATGGACGGTGAACGGTGTGGGCAACTATTGGGGTGACTACCAGGGAGCGGATGCAGATGGCGATGGAATCGGCGACGAGCCGGTGTTGATCTTCCCCTCGGCAGATAAAGATACTGCCCCGCGCCTTTCCCTCGGCAAGGCGAGCGATGATCTGGGGGTACTGAGCACCCTGCCTGCGGACAATATAGTGATCACCACTTCCGATGGGACGACGATCACGATTCCGGTGCTGTGTGCCGATAGCGGGAACGCCCGGTTCGTCGGATTTCGCGGATTCCCTGCGGCGATGCTCCCTGGATTTCCCGGGATCCTGTTCTCGTTCGATAATGAGGCAGAGCGTCAATTCACAATGGAGACCGTTCCATTCCCGCTTGACATCGTATTCTTTGACGCGAAGGGTGCGTTCGCCGGGAGCACAACAATGGATGCCCAGTCTAAGGATCTGTATACAGCGAAAGGGCCGTTCCAATATGCCCTTGAGCTTCAAAGCGGCAAAACGGCCAGCCTGGGAATCGACGCGGGTGCGGTGTTGACGTTGCCGGAGAGTAACTAGAAGTGTCACAAATACGGGCGATCATCTTCGACCTCGACGGGACCCTCGTCAGGTATCACGGGGTGGAGTTTGAGTCGAGTTGGGGAGCGATCGCGGCGGCGGCGGGGAAGCAGGAGGAATCGCAGCGGTTGCTGCAGGAATACCTCCCGCGGCATGACGCGTACAGCGAGTGGGTAGCCAGAGACGCGGCCCTGCTGACCGGAGTGCCCGTACAAACGATAGCCGATAAGGTATTCCCGCCGCCGTACTCTGCTGGTGTATTGCCGGCGATTGCCGCTCTGCGTGGACGCTATACGATGGGGATCATATCTTCCGGCGTGGATCTGGTTGCCGACCGTGTCCTTGCGGATCTTAATCTCGATTTTGCCGTTGCCAACCGCCTGCTTATCGAAGGTAACCATTTCACCGGCAAGAGTGAGATGGTGGTCGATCTGTGGCGAAAGGCCGATATGGTGAAGAGAATTGCGGCCGAACGCCGGCTTTCACTCTCTGAGATCTGCTTTGTCGGCGATCACATGAATGATGCGCCCGTGATGCGCATCGTCGGGCTGTCGGTCGCTTTCAATCCGAAGGATGAGGCACTCAACCAGATCGCCGATCATGTGACCGACGACTTCATGACGATCCCCGCGGTTATCGAACGATTCAGGAGTATTTGAGTGTAAACGGGCCTACTCTAATGTAAGCCCTGCCCCCTATCACGTCCTTTGCTGATCAATCGTCCTTGCGCTTTGTGAAAACGGCGAAGCCTTGTCAGATGGCGTATCCAGCATCTGGCTATCCGTTGATCGGACCGCCGATGATAGGGGCGGAGCTTCACAAGGTTACGGTTTCACGCCATGCTGCTGTGTGGATCTTCCCTCCCATCCTCTGGCTTATCGCTTGCTCGAATTCGGGTAGCGTATCTTTCTCTCCGTGAACGAGGAGTATGTGCTCGGCCGATGTCTTCTCCAGCCAGGCGATCAATCCCGCCTGATCGGCGTGAGCAGAGAATCCATTCACCGTCCACAGTTGTGCTTGCACGGCCGTTTCTTCTCCAAGTATGTGCGCATGTTTCGCCCCGTCGATGAGTGTGCGCCCCAGGGTTCCGCGCGCCTGGTAGCCAACGAAGATCACGCCTGCCTCTTCCCGCCATAGGTTATGTCGCAGATGATGTACGATGCGGCCGCCGTTGCACATTCCGCTGCCGGCGATGATGATGTTCCCCTCCGGCAATGCGTTTATGCGCTTGGATTCATCGGTACTCTGGGTGTAACGAAGTGGTGGAAAGCGAAACGGATTCGGCGTTTGGGAGAATACTTCCTTTCCTTCTGAGTCGAAGTAGCCGGGGAAGCGGGCGAAGATACGCGTGGTGGCGATGGCAAGCGGACTGTCGAGGATGATGTCGCACTCTGGTAGTTCCTTCGCCTTCCACATCAGGAACAGCTCGTATAAGACTTCCTGCGTTCGCTCCAAGGCGAATGAAGGAATGAGAAGGTTACCGCCCCGTCCGATGACCGTATGGATCGCCTGCTTCAGTTCGTCGACCGATTCCTGAAGGGGACGGTGACGACGATTTCCGTATGTCGATTCGATAAGGACGATGTCCGCATGTGGTGGGGCACTCGGGTCGCGCACGATGGGACGTCGGCGGTTACCCAGGTCGCCGCTGAATAGGAGGGTCTTTCCTTCCGCACGCAATTCTATCGTGGCCGAACCGAGAATATGACCGGCATCGTGGAAGATCGCCACCACACCGTCGGTCAGCATCACTGGATCTTCGTATGGAACGCGGTGGTGAAACGCGTCGATGCTGTCAAGCACGTCGCCCATGTCATACAGAGGAGGGAGCGGCTTCTCCCCGCGGCGCTTGGCGTGACGGGAATGATGCGCGGCCTCTTCGCTCTGGATGTGGGCCGAATCTGCGAGGATCACCTTGGCAATCGCCGCGCTCGGTGGAGTTGTGATTACCTCGCCGTGAAAGCCTTCTTTCACCAGCCGCGGGATCATACCCACATGATCGAGGTGAGAGTGAGAGAGAAGGACATAGTCGATCTCTTCCGGAGAGAACGGGAATCCCTCGCGGTTGCGCGACTCGATGTCGTGAGAACCCTGAAACAGTCCGCAATCAAGGAGGATCTTCAATCCACCCGTCTCGATAAGATGACAAGATCCTGTGACGGTTTCTGCTGCTCCGCAAAACGTAATCTTCATACTTGCTCCTCCTCATGTAACTGAAACGGCATCCTACTACCGGACGGGACGGTATGCAACAAGGTTTGTCAATCTCAAAGGTAAGTGTTACCATAGAAAAGTCGGGACGTGGCGCAGCCTGGTAGCGTGCTTGCATGGGGCGCAAGAGGTCCCCGGT
>CAZBSW010000187.1:0-4677 GCA_964494835.1 uncultured Thermotogae bacterium | reverse complement strand
AATAAGAACCGCGTTTGTCGCGTGGGAGGTCGCGCGCCGTACCGACCTGGATTCAGGTGATGTTGAAGCGCTGTTTGCTGCCGCGCTGTTTCATGACTTGGGCGCATTGTCAGTGGAAGAGAAGACGCGGCTCCATGAGGAGGAAGTGCTCAGGCCACAAGAACATTGTGCCAAGGGAGCGGCCTTCCTCAGTCGTGTGCCATTCCTTCGTCATCTTGCTCCGCTTGTTGAATATCATCACCACAGATACGACGCGCCTCCAGTGATGGATCACCCGGAGGTAGCCGTGTCGGCGCAGATTCTCTTTCTCGCGGACACGATCGAGCGCGCGATCGATCGAGAAATCTACGTTCTGCATCAGAACCACAGGCTGCGTGACCTGATCAGAGAACAAGCAGGAACCGCGCTTAATCCCGAAGTTGTCGATGTATTCCTCGAGGTGTCTGAACGGGAGGACTTCTGGCTCGACGTGGAGTCCCCTCGACTCTACTCCTTGCTGCTTCATCGAGGTCCCTATGGGGAGAAGCAAATCGGAATCTCGGAGCTCAGGGAAATCTCACAAATGTTCTGTGACATCATCGACTTTCGGTCACGGTTCACTGCGACCCATTCCTCAGGTGTAGCGAAGAGCGCAAAGCTGATCGCACGAGCGTTCGGTATGGCGGAGTCAGATGTGGAACTGATGGAGATTGCCGGCAACGTTCACGATCTCGGCAAGCTTGGTGTCCCGAATGCCATTTTGGAAAAACCGTCGAAGCTGTCGAAGGATGAGTTCCAGGTAATGAAGAAACATACCTATTTCACATACACAATCCTCAACACGATCGGCGGGCTCAGACAACTGCCGGAATGGGCGGCGTTTCACCATGAGAGACTCGACGGCAAGGGATATCCATTTCATATTGGCGGCGCCAGACTCGACACTGGCGCGCGCATAATGGCAGTCGCCGACGTCTTCACCGCGTTAGCGGAGGATCGCCCGTACCGAAAGAAGCTGAACGATGACGATATCATCAAGATCATTTCGCAAATGGCCGCAGATGGGAAGCTCGATGCGCAGGTCGTTCAGGTATTGCAAGACAACATTGTGATGATACGGGCCGAAGTTGCAGACAGGCAGGCATCTATGCTGGACTTCTACGAGACGCGGTTCATGCGGC
The DNA here is from genome assembly GCA_964494835.1 of uncultured Thermotogae bacterium. Lineage (GTDB taxonomy): Bacteria > Bipolaricaulota > Bipolaricaulia > UBA7950 > UBA9294 > M55B144. Next base: position 3,517 of record CAZBSW010000187.1, on the reverse strand, counting down.
TGGCTGCCAGCTGACACCAGTCGCCCCGACCGAAGTAGAATCGAAGGCAAATCTGGTCTTCCACCTTGAGCGGTTCGCCTTCTTGCGGCGCAGTAGTACCTTGCAATCCATCTGTCGTATCAAGCCTTTTTCGTCTTCTAACTGAGGCGCTGGCGTAATCAGTGTACAGCTTCGATGGTGATTTCGATATAAGACGTTTCACTGCATTGCTGGACGCCGGTGTTCTTGACTACTTGCGATGGCCCGGTCTCCGGGACTGCCGCGGTCGAGCTTCGGACGTTGCGATAGTCGAGGAAGCTCACGGCGGAACAGATGGCCGCACCAGTAAGACGATACACGGAGATGTCCGGCGATTGCCCCGCTTCGGGATCAACAAGAGGGATATTCGTCGCAAGGATGCTATCGTTGCGTGTCCACTCCCCCTCCACTCCGGATGTCTTGATCCGCGTCGCGCTCACCGAAAGGATCATGTCCTGTGCATCATTTAGCACAATCTCGACGCCGACCTGCAGAGTATCTGAGATGGTGTCGCCTGCAAGCGTTACGTTTGCGGGCATCACCGACGCGCCGGAACTTATGATGGCGCTGATAGGCCAGAGCTCTTCGTATGGCTCCGGGCCGCCCAATTGTGGATCGTACATGGGGGTGGTTACCACGACCGAGCTCAAGTTGTACGCTACGTCGACTGCGTAGTAGTCAACTGAGCCGACGTTCCCGAGATCCATTCCGGGGAGACAACCGCCTAAAAACGCCAAGCCACAGCAGATAAGGCAGATGGGCAGCCTTTTCATTCGCTCCTCCTTTAGCTTAGCTTCCCTCCTTGCACCTCAGGCAAGGCGATCCTACTCGAGGATCCACTCTTGTGAGCTTGCGCACTTCCCAAGCCCAACCAAATCCAGCGATGTCGGTGACGAAGATAAAACGGGCTAGATCGGCCACTGCGTCGGTCGAGAACGCATCCGCTATGACCATCTGCCTCACATATCATACTCGTAGGACACCTCGCATCTCTCACCTACGAATATCACGGATGCCTGATGCAATGCAAGCGCCTTAGAAAGAACGGATGTCATGCTCGCAACCTTCTTTGTAGTCACCGTGACCGCTTCAGATCGAGGCGCTATTTCTAGGCGCATCGCTCGAACATTCTGTACTATGGAGTTCCGCGTAGTGAAGAGGGGATGCGTGGATCGCGTTCTAATAGTCTCTAAGTGTTGTTGCGGCTACGGCAATTTCCTCAACCTGTGGCGCGAGAGCATCGAGTTCGTCATCAGCGGGTGCAACTCCTTGGTCGTATTGCCCGCCAACGAGTGGCCGTCGATGTCTGATGATAACGGGGGATTCTATGTCGGATAGCAAGAATGAGCGAGTGGCGGTCGTTGTGCTTCGCTGTGATTCATACGACACGGATACGGTGTATGGAGCGATCGGACGTGGATTTGAGTTGCTGGGGGGAGCATCGATGTTTGTCACACCGGGCGAGCGGATCCTGTTGAAGCCGAATCTGCTCACGGGTCAGGCCCCCGAACGGGCGGTGACCACACATCCGAGTGTCTTTCGCGCGGTGGCCGAATACTTGCGTGCTGCCGGAGCCGATCTAGTCTATGGCGATTCCCCCGGCTTCGGTCGGCCGGCCCCTGCCGCCCGTAAGAGCGGGCTCGCTCAGGTGGCCGATGAGCTCGGAATCCCGCTCACCGATCATGTCAACGGAACGACAGTCTCATTCCCGGACGGCGGTCTGATCAAGCAATTCACCATCGGAAACGGCGTGCTTTCAGCCGACGGGATCGTCTCGCTTCCCAAGATGAAGACGCACGGAATGACGCGGATTACGGGGGCGATCAAGAACCAATTCGGCTGCATCCCAGGAGCGCTCAAGGCAGAGTTCCACGCGCGACTTCCCAACGCTGACCTTTTCTCGCGGATGCTCGTCGACCTCAATCGTTTCCTGCGCCCGCGCCTGTTTGTGATGGATGGAATTGTGGCTATGGAGGGGAACGGTCCCCAGAACGGAAGCCCACGCGCAATGAACGTGATTCTCTTCTCTACCGACCCGGTCGCACTCGACGCGACATTCTGTCACCTAGTCGGCCTAGATCCGTCGCTCATCTCTGCCATAACCTACGGCGAAACGATGGGTTTGGGGAGGGCGAGCGATATCGAATGGATTGGCGATCCGATTGAACCGCTCGTTGCCGCCGATTTCGATGTCAATCGCCTGCGACGGTCGACCACCGACCGATCGGGCCGCGTCAGCCGCGTCGTACGTCGGCTTGTCGTGCCACGACCGATCGTAAGAGACGGTCGATGCACCCGCTGCGGCACTTGCGTCTCCATCTGCCCGGTGACGCCGAAGGCGATCGCCTTTGTGGATAGTGACCGGAAAAGACCGCCAGCGCACGACTATGCGCGTTGCATCCGCTGTTATTGCTGCCAAGAGATGTGCCCGGAAGGCGCGATTGACATTGTCGTACCGCCGCTTGGGCAGCTGATTCACCGCTGGTGACGGCGAGCCGCGGTACGTGAGCCTACGTCAGGAGCCAAAGAAGCAGGCTCGTCACGACTACCCCGCCGATTGTCGTCAGGAGAACAACCGAGGCGCTCAGCTCGGAGCGGCGCCTGTACTGAAGCGAGAGGATCAGAGCATTTACGGCTGTTGGTGTGCTCGCTTCCAGTATCAACACCGCCCGAAATAGGCCGTGGAAACCGAGAGCTGCAGTCACACCCCAGGCAAGGAATGGCGGGATGATGAGCTTTGCGAGCGAAATCGAGACGGCAGGCCGTAACAGACTGCCGATGCGCGCAGTGGCAAGCGACATTCCAAGGAGCAGTAATTGCACTGGAATCGCCGCGGTTGCCAGTAGTTCCACTGGACGGTTGATGGCAGGAGGAAGATCAAAAGACGTCAGCCGGACAACGGCGGCCAAGATAACGGCATAGAGCCACGGCACACTGAGGACCTTCCCTAGCAAGGCGCGAATCGACATCCCCTTCCGCCAGCTGGCTATGCCGACGCCGAAGATGATCTGGTACACCAGATGTGCCACCATGTATACCACGCCGAGCGTAAAGCCGGCCTCGCCAAATGCAAATAGGAGAACCGGCAATCCGTAGTTACCACAGTTGCTGAATGTGAATGACAACAGCGCCGATGTCCTTGTGTCTGCGTCCCAATTGGTCCATCGCACACCCAAGACGGCGAGAAGAAGGAGTGCACCGTGGACAATGAAGACGAACAGCGTCACGTTGGCAAGTGTCATAGCGGAGATCGACGGATCCAGCATAGAGTTGAAGATCAAGGCGGGGCTGAGGACGTAGAAAGTCAGCTTGGTCAACAAAGCTACGTCGAAGTGCGTAAACCTCGCGAAGAGGAACCCCGCGCCGGCGATGATAATCACGGGTACGATGACGTCGATCAAAAGCATGGCAGAAGGCTACTTCACTGGCTGTAATAACGCAACACCGGGCCGTTGCGTACATCCGTGCGGCGGTGGTGGCAACCTGCTGACTTGCATGT
>CAZBSW010000186.1:0-4740 GCA_964494835.1 uncultured Thermotogae bacterium | reverse complement strand
AGCGAGGCGCGATAGCGCCGCGGCGGTGTCATCGACCACGATCAAATCGCGCCCGTTCATCGGAATGTTGGCGGTGTTGGAGATCAGCGCTCCGCAGGCGCCACGGGAGAACGCCTGTTCAAGAAAAGCGTGCCCGTCGGTGTGCGCGCCGGGAAGTGCGATGAACAGGTCCCCCGATTCAACCAGGCGGGAGTCGTGTACCACGCGCGAAGCGCGCTTCTTCTCCGAATCGTCCGTTTTGCGGAGGATACGAGCGCCCAGGATTCTGGCCGTCTGTAAACACGAGAACACGCTAGTTGGTGCCGACCGGTGCGATGAGCGGGACGGTAACCTCGCGCTGATCGTACAGGAAATAGCCGTCGATCTGGGTTCTGATCTTGTCGATCCCTTGCGGACCGTTGGGAGCGGCATAATCCCAAGCGAACAGCTCCACCGTGAGAGTATCGTAGGTGGGCAGATCCTCTATCGCCTCGATCAGGTCGGAGAGAGACGTGAACTCGGCCGGACTCTCTCCCTCTTCCAGCTCGCGAGGACCGCTGTAGGCACGCACCGTGATATCATCGGCAAGCAGATCGGCGGGGATTACGATCTGGCCTTGTTCTGTGTGCGTGTCGCCTTGATATGTCTGCAGCTCAACCGTGTAATTGACCGTATCCCCCGGGGCATAGCTGGCCTTGTCCAGTTCCAGATGATTAATGTGCATCGCCCTCAGCGCGTGCGTGATCTGCATCGATGCAGCGATGCGCGTGATCTTCGGATCTTGGAAGTCGTTGTATTGCAGGAGCGACATGATCCCCGCCAGTTGCCACGGAGGGTAGACCGCAATGTCCTGCGTGCTGAGGAAGATGTCATGCCGTTCGAGCGGAAACGGCATTCCGTCCCCGATGATTTGATAGTTGACGTTCACCGTTCCCTGCCCAATTCGATCGAGAGTCTCGTCGATTGCGTCCAGGCCCGAGGAAAGGAGAAGATCGCCCATAATCCGCGGCTCGTTCACCAGGTCTATCTTGAAGTTCTTTGACTGTCTGGAGTCGAGATCTAAGACGCCTAGGGAGAGGTCGATAGTTTCGGCTTGGCGGCCGATCTGACCACCGATCCCCGATGACCTGTCTTCGAGGATTGTTCCGAGCGGCTGCCCGATTGTTCCCAACTTAAACGAGGCGTCGTACGACTTCATCGTTTCGTAGATGTGGGCGGCGGTGAGAGGGAAGGAGGCCCCACCGTTCGACAGGAACGGATGGCCGAATCCGACAATCAAGTCATCGTCCCGATAGGTGAGTGTCCCCAGTGCGCCGATCGTCACATCACCGCTTGCCAAGGCGACACCGATCGCGCTTCCCGGCTCGAGCTGTGCTGCAGCATCACTGTTCCCCCCCACTCCGCCGGAAAGAGGCAAGAGAGAGAGGCCGAACGACGCCAGTCCGGTCGCGCGCGGGGCAACACCGGTCGGGAAGAAATCGGTTATGAGACCGGACGGTGGGGGTTCGGAAGCTCCGTCCATCAAGGTCGTGACCGCCCTTCCGGACAGGCCGCTGGTGATGATCGGTGATCCAACCGGGTAGGCGAAAATCGTGTTCGGTGATCCCTTTACCAGCGCCTTGCTGGGAGGCACATCGACCTTGCGTACGCTCACCCCGGCGAGGAGCGAATCGTTGTTCGGTCGTGATGATACCGTAGAACCGTTCATGGAATCGATGATGGTGAGCATCTGCTCGATCGGCGTCACCAGGCCGATCGGCAGCAACTCCTTCGACCACATAGCGGCACGACTGAGTGCGCCGATTAGCTTTCCGTCGATGTATACCGGACTTCCGCTCATCCCCTGCGCAATCCCACCCGAGCGGCCGATTGCATCACCGCTCACTCGCACTACGATGAAGTCATTGGCTTCTCCGGGCTCGTCGATCGTCCCGATCACGTCCACGTTGAAGTCGCTTATCGTATCCCCGGCGACGATCGTCTTGCCGATTCCGTGCATCCCCGGCTCAATCTCGTTCAAGAAGAGAAAGTCAGTACGGTCGTAGCCGAAGGCAACAACACTTGCACACCCGATAAGAGCTACGATTACCCACATCACAATGACCAGTCGTTTCACGATTCCTCCTTAGTACCCCCTCTATCGATGCAAGCATAGGCGAGAGAAAGACAGGGCGCAATACCTACTGAACACCGAGGAACAAAAAGCGGGCGAACATCAAAATTGGGATGATCTCTAGCCGACCGATCCACATGTTGAACGACAGGGCAAGCTTGCTCACGGTAGACAGCGTTGGCGCGGTGATCCCAACGGAGAGGCCAACGTTCCCCTGAGCGCTTGCTACCTCGAAGATTACATCGGACAGGTCAAAGCGGGGCGGGGATGTGTGCAATAGCACAATCACTCCCAGAACAAGGAAAACGAGCCACAGGAACGTGATCAGTGACGCGTCCTCTAATCGATGGCCGACCTCTGCCTCGTCGATCGCTTTCTGTCCGATGCGGAACGGCACGAGTGCTCCCTGTGGAGAGACGATCTTGCGGAATCGCCATCCCACACCCTTGAGCAGGGTCAATGTGCGGATTACCTTAATCCCACCGGCAGTAGATCCGGCCGCACCACCGAAGACCATCCCCCCGGCGAGGAGCAGCTTGGCCGTGGCGCTCCAGCTGCCTATATCGGCGGTCTGGAATCCCGTGCAGGTCATTGCAGAGACAAACTGGAACGTTGAATCTCTGAGCGAACCAAGAATACCGAGCTTTGCCACATTCTCCAGTGCGAGGAAGAGCACGCCCATGAGCATGATAATCAAAAGCCAACGTGTCTGTGGATCCTGCCACAGGACGTTCCCTTTTCCGCGCATCAGTTCGTAGTGAACGGCGAAACTGATCGCACCGAACAACATGATCGGGATAAGCGCGAGCTCAATCGCAATACTATTATAGGAGGCAATGCTGTTTGCGGTGACGCTGAATCCACCGGTGGAGATCCCGGTCATTGCGTGGTTGATGGCATCCCAGATTGGCATTCCTGCTCCCCACAATATGACGATGCTCACAAACGTGTAGAGAAGGAAGATCCACCACATAGTACGCAGGGTGGAGACGATGCTCGGGTGGATCTTTTCGCCGCGGGCCTCGGCGTAGTACAGGCTGTAAGTGGCCGCCCCCGGGCGCGGGCCGGCGAGGATAGTAAGCATGAGGACGATTACTCCCATCCCTCCTATCCATTCCATGAAACTGCGCCACCATTGGATCGTCCGTGGCAACAGATCGGCGCGTGCCGCCATCGTGAGCCCGGTACCGGTATACCCGGAAACCGATTCGAAGAACGCATTCGTCGGATCCTTGAAATGCATGAGCGTTTGGGACGCAACACCAGCGTGCTGGGCGGACATGGCGGTAAGGGTCAACGGCAGCGATCCCAGTGCGGCGACGAGGAGCCAACCGAAGGCGGCGATGATCATCCCGTGCTTCAGTTTCGCTTCGCCGGCATGTCGAAACGGCAGATAGAGCGCGGCTCCCAGCGCGAACGAACACAGGGCCGTGATCAGAAGCGGAAGAATAGCATACGTCTCGTGAAAAACGATAGGGATGATCAGTGAGAAGACGGCCATTACGCCGACTACGGGAATGAGAAGACCAAGATCGCGAAGGATGATTCGCAGATCCGGCGCCAGACGGTAGCTGGAAGGGGTCATCCCGTTAGTTTGTCGATCAGCTCATCGCTCGTTCGCTCGATGGCGAATAGAGTGAGCACATCGTCCGGAGCGAAGATCGTCGCTGGGGTGGCGATCTCTTTCTTGCCGTCACGCTCGACGGTGACCACCGCGATATGGTTAGGGATGATCTCCCTATTTGCGCATTCGGCGAGCGATTTCCCGGCGATCAGCGAATCCTTGGTTAACTCTATGCGAAACACCTGATCGCCCTGGGATAGGATGGTGAAATCCTTCACCTTGGGTCGCTTGACGGCGGTATAGAGATGGTTTGCGACCACTTCTTCCGGGTTCTCCATCACGTTCGCGCCCAGCCGGCAGAAGAACTCGGCGTGTTCCTTTCCGTTGACTACGGAGACGATGGACGGGATCTTAAGCTGTTCCGCGATGGATACGACCATCAGATTCACCGCGTCGTCACCGGTAGTGGTGATAAGCGCGTCCGCACGTTCCGAACCGGCTTCACGCAACGTTTCCGCAAGAGTGGCATCACCGTTCAACACGGTGATGTCGTATTTGTTGCTGATTTCGCGGGCGCGGTCTGCGCTCGTTTCTATTACCACCACGTTATTCTTTTCTTTCGTGGCGATGTCGATCAGGCTCATCCCGATGCTGCCCGCCCCTACGATGATCATATACATGATACATCCCTCCCAACCGCAGGGTATGGTAGCACAGAACAGATAGGGGGTCAACGGCAGCGGTGCAACAAACTACAGTTCCTAACGGATGTTCGGTGGGCGTTGCGTAAGGGGTGACGATCGGGGTAGAATCCGAATTTCTGAGGGGGTATGTGTGTACATATATATTAGAAGGATAGTTTTTTTATTGATGAGTGTAGCGATACTCGTCCTTGCCGGTGGGTGTCTGTCTACCGGGCCGAACACGTCCCCTACGGCTGGATTTGGGTTCGTTAAGGAAGATGGGTTTAGCTACGCTCCGCTTACGATCAGGTTTGATGCCCATGCGTCCGTGGATCCTGACGGGTACATCAGTTCGTATCACTGGGAGTTCGGCGACGGTACCACCGGTAACGGGATCACGC
>CAZBSW010000185.1:0-4810 GCA_964494835.1 uncultured Thermotogae bacterium | reverse complement strand
GAACAGGGGCAGCTCGTACGCGTCCATGGTGGAGCTATCGCAAGGGAATGGCTGACCGCTGAGCCATCCTATCAGGACAAGGCGAACATAAACCGCGTGGAGAAGGAGAGAATCGGCCAGCAGGCTGCGGCACTTATCGAAGAAGGGATGGCCGTATTTATCGGAAACGGCACGACTACGATGCAAATCATCAAGCATCTCCCTACGGATCGGCGCTGTCGGATCTTCACCAACGCTCTCAACCACGCGCTGGAGGTAAACCAACTCCCGCAGGCAGAGGTCTTCGTGCTCGGTGGATACCTCCGTGAAGTATCGCTGGCAATGGTCGGCCGTCTGGCGCACCAAGCCCTCAAGGGGATCTTTTTTGATTTGGCATTTTTCGGTGCAAACGGGATATCGATAGATCATGGCTTGACGATCCCTTCTTTGGAAGAAGCGGAGACCGCGGCCGAAGTCATTGCGCACAGTCAAAGAACGATCATAGTGGCTGACCACACCAAATTCGGCATCGTAGCGCACGGAAAGATCGCTGATATCGCTGATGTGGATGCAATTATCACCGATAACAGGTTGGACTCTCGTTTTATCGATACCCTCTCTAATCTAGACGTCGAAATCACTACCGTCAAGGTATGACAGGAGGTGAGCGTAGAGAGAGAATGGCTTGACCGGAGGCTGTTGCACGATAATCAAAGGAGGTAGCAAGTGAAACGTGCTTTGGTACTTGTGATGTTGGCATTGTTGATGGTGTCAGGCCTTGCACTTGCCCAGGAGAAGACACAGATCGTCTTTTGGCATGCAATGGGCGGAACGCGCGAAGCGCTTATTCAGCGCATGGTGGACAACTTCAACCTTACACACCCAGGGATCGAGGTCACTGTAGAATACAAGGGATCATACCGTGATACGCTCAACGCGGCACAGGCCGCCGCTGTCGCTGGGAATGCGCCGAATGTGCTGCACTCGTTCGAGGTAGGTACGCAGCAACTGCTTGATATGGGAATCTTCGCTACTGCTCAGGATGTTATCGACCAATACGGCGTTGTCATTCCATGGCAGGACTACCTGGAACCGGCGCTCAACTACTACAAGGTCGACGGCAAGCAAGTTTCTTTCCCATGGAATTCCTCAAACTCCATCCTTTACTACAACAAGACGATGTTGGACAAGATCGGCGAAACGATGCCCCGCGAGCCGACGTTCGAGGACATCCTCAGGATCGGCCATGAGCTGATGGACGCGGGACTCGCGGAGGCGGGGATCACCTGGCCGATGCATAGCTGGTTCTTCGAGCAGTGGATGGCGGAGCTCGGAGCGAATCTTCTCAACAACGACAACGGGCGTTCCGGCTACGCAACCGAGGTCAATCTTCTCGATCCGGCGTCCATCAAAATCATGACATGGCTGAAGCAGCTATACGACGAAGGGGTCTGGGTCAATCCGGGTCGTGAGGACTGGGCGCAGGCTCGTCAGAACTTCACCACCCAGCGAGTGGCGATGATGATCTCGTCCACATCCGACGTTAACCTGACCGAGAACGCTGCATTTGACGGTGGCTGGGAAGTTGGCACCGCATTCATGCCGGTTCCCAAAGACTACGAGCGCCACGGCGTAGTCATCGGCGGCGGATCGCTCTGGCTGACCAAAGGGCATTCGGATGCAGAAATGAAAGCCGCGGCGGAATTCGTTGTCTACATGTCGCAGGTGGCACAAGACATCACCTGGCACCAGTCAACGGGGTACTTCGCACTACGTAAAACGTCGCTGCAAGCGCTCGATCTTGAGGGTTGGTACCAGCTTCACCCCAACTACAAGACCGCATCCGATCAGCTCGCTGAGTCGCAGGTTATCACAGCCACGCAGGGCGCGCTTTCCGGAGTATTCCCTGAGATTCGAACATTCATCGAGGATGCAATGGAAGAGATCTACGGCGGGTCGAGCGTTATCGATGCGTTGACCAAAGCCAAGGGGCTGATCGATCAAGCCCTTGCGGACTACAAGCAGTTGATGGGCGGCTAATCCGGCAAATCGCGACGGGGAGCCTCGGTTTCGGGTTCCCCGTCATTTTGGTTTTGTAGAACGAGAGGAGAAGACAGTGGAGAGCAAGTTCCCAAACAGATGGTATCCGTTGCTCATCCTCATACCTACTCTACTCATTTGCGGGATGTTCCTCTACTACCCGCTGGCGCAAAGCTTCAGCTGGAGCCTCCTCAGATCTGCGTTCATGGGCCTTCGCACCTTGTACGTCGGGACCCAGAACTACGTCCGTCTGTTCACGTCGTCGGCCTATCTGCACAGTCTTTGGGTGAGCATCCTGTTTGCTGCGGGTGTTGTTCTTTTCGGACTCTCCATTTCTCTTGGGATCGCGCTAGTTGCAAACCGCAAGATACGGGGGGCCCGCATCTACCGGACCGCCCTTATCTGGCCGTATGCGCTCTCTCCTGCGGTCGCCGGTACGATTTGGTTGTTCCTCTTCAACCCCACGGCTGGAGTGGTGAATTTCATCCTCGAGAGAACCATTGGAATATCGCCCGACTGGGTTACGAGTAGAAGCCTGGCCATTCTCTTGGTTGTTACCGCCGCAGTGTGGAAAAACCTCGGGTACAACATAGTCTTCTTCCTGGCAGGACTGCAGAATGTCCCGGGGCAAGTGATTGAGGCGGCACGAATCGACGGAGCCGGAGCATGGCGCTGTTTCTGGCGGATCACGCTTCCATTGTTGTCTCCCACCGCGTTCTTCCTGCTGATCATGAACATGATCTACGCCTTTTTCGGCGTATTCGGCCTTATCGACGTTCTCACCAAAGGGGGGCCGGCCAACGCAACGAACATCCTCATCTACAACCTCTATCGTGATGCGTTCATGCACAATAAGTGGGGGATGGCTGCAACACAGTCGGTGATCCTGTTCGTCATGGTAGTCGGGTTCACATTGCTTCAGTTCCGGACCACGGGAAGGAAGGTACACTATGGCGGGTAAGACCGGAATGCGCGACTGGTATTTCTGGAGGCCGAGACTTTCCACTCTATCCACTCATCTTATCCTCATATTAGCGGCCATAATCATCGCCTCTCCCATCATCTTCGCGCTTGTTAAGAGCACGCAGAGCACTGCCCAAATCAGTACATATCCCCCCAGCTTCAGCATCGGAAACTCAACGGTTAGAAACTACACTGACGCCTGGAAGCGCTATGATTTAGGCCGTTTGATGGGTAATACGTTCAAAGTGGCGATAAGCGTCATGGCGGTAAAGACGATTCTTTCGCTCCTTGCTGCTCTCGCGCTTGTCTACTTCGATTTTCGTTTCAAGGGTCTAATCTTCATCTTCATCCTCGTAACGCTGATGATGCCAGTCCCCGTACGTATAGTACCGTTATTTAAGTTCGTGAGTAGTCTCGGTTGGGGAAACACGTTCTGGGCATTGACTGTCCCGTTCTTGGCTTCCGCAACAGGTACATTCCTATTTCGACAGCATTTCATGTCGATCCCCGCATCACTCGTCGATGCAGCCCGCGTGGACGGAGTCGGCCCAATGCGCTTCTTGTGGCAGATCCTCGTACCGATGTCGCTAAACACAATTGGCGCAATGGCCGTGATCGAATTCGTCTACCTGTGGAACCAGTACCTGTGGCCGCTGATTATCATCAGCTCCAATGAAAACCAGATGATTCAGATGGGAGTGAAGCGGCTAACGGTCGGTGGCCCGGACGGCATGGTGAACTGGGGTCTGTCTATGGCCGGAGTAGTTATCACCATGATCCCACCGCTCATCATGTTCATTCTGCTGCAGGAGCAGTTCATGCGAGGCTTCGCTCTCACGGAGGAGAAGTGAAGATCATCGGGCACAAGGGGGGCGGCAACGGGGCGCCGGAGAATACTCGCACGGGTATACAACATGCGCTTGCGCTAGGATTGGATGCCGTCGAGATAGACGTTTGGCCGACCGCCGACCGCCGATTCGTCCTGTTTCACGACGCAGACATCGCCCGCCTTACCGGACATGCCGGATGGACGATGCATCTCACCAGTACCCAATTGCGCGCGCTGGAGATCGCCAGCTTCGTTTCAGCCAACCGCCCCGGCGAGCGGATCCTTCTTCTCGAAGAAGCGCTGGAGTTACTCGCCGGTAAGGCCAAGCTGTTCCTCGAAGTCAAACGTACTCGACATGAGCTTGACACCTACACGTGGATAGAGGAACACCTGTTGCAGATATTGCACGAATGCAACGCCATCCCCTGGACGACCGTGGTCTCATTCGATCACCGCAGCCTTCTTCATCTGCACGAAATATCTCATGAAGTGCGAATCGGAATGCTGTATGCCGGAGAGTGGCTTAATCTTTGGCAGGAAGTCGATGCTCTAGAACCGGTAGCACTTCTGCCTCACTGGGCGCAAACCACCGCCGCGTTGGTCGAAGACGCGCATGAAAGAGGGCTTGAAATCTATCCGTGGGTGGTAAACGACAGCGAATGGATGCAGCAATTCATACGTATGGGGGTCGATGGGATAATCACCGACCGCCCCGAAGAGCTCACCAGATTGAAACAGCTCTCCAGCGGAGCGGTCGACGGAGCAGGATCGGAGGTATTGCATGAATGATTGGTATCCGGATGCCGGCGACACCGCCGCACTTCCCAGCGGCCACCCGCTCGTCGAATGTCGAGGATTCGTATTCGACGTAGACGGCGTCCTTTGCCGAGGAGAGGACGTTATTCCCCGCGCCCCAGAAGCGATAGAGCGACTGCGACGCGGAGGGAAGAACGTGATCTTTATCTCCAACAACTCCACGAAGTCACGTGAGGAATACAT
>CAZBSW010000184.1:0-4819 GCA_964494835.1 uncultured Thermotogae bacterium | reverse complement strand
CCTCGGCAACGTCGCTGATGTTAGCGAACCAGACCGTAGCTGTCAACATCACATTCCCGGCCTAACACATCTGTTTACTTGTCATTCAGCGCGAATCGTCCTATGATGGGTTGATGAATACGCTGCAGACGATCGGGGGTGATCCAATGATCAGCCAACATCGAGCTACGATCACAGGTGCGATTTTCCTTCTAATGGTCGCCATTGCGACTACCACCCTGATCGCCCAGTCGACCACTTATGCAGGAGTGACTTTCCCACTGGGGGATATATCATTCGCCGACCGAGCGATCTCTTACAGCGAAGCTAGTTGTGTCGATCAACCTTATGGCAACCCACGCGCTGCTCTGGGGCCGCCTGACTGTACCGACGGTACTTGCAGAGGATGCTCGGGTTGCGCCCCATGTGCCGTTGCTCTGGGGTTCCGCCTGAGCGAGATCGACAATCGTGGAAGCCTCGTCCTCGAGTTCATCGATAACACACTCGTCGATGGCCCGGGAAATGATCTATTCATCTACATCACCAACGACAGGAAGTGCCGTGTCGAGATTAGCTCAGATGGGACAGACTACACGTTTGTGGGCGAGGTGAACGGTTATCCGGCGCAAATCGACATCGGTCATTACGCAACCGCCGATGAGGAATTCCGTTTCGTGCGTCTATCCGACGTTCCTGCCGACGAGGATCATTCTCCGTGTCCCGGCCCGAGCATCGACGCCGTAGGTGCAATGGGGAACGCTGTCTCATTGAAGCAGCAGGGAAGTGAGCTTGGATCCCTGCAACTCCTTCCAGCAGGTGCCCTTTCCCTCTCCGTCGGCGGAGGACCGGAGGATGTGTTGATCATCCTTGACACTTCGTCGAGCATGGCCGACGCGTTCGAAACGTCGACTAAGATCATTGCCGCCAAGCAGGTGTTGACCGAGCTGGTTTCAGATTTGCCGGACGGAATAGACGTCGGGCTACGCATATTCGGTGGATGTGAGCACAGCCAACTCTTGGTCCCGGTCGGACCACTCGATCGCGCTGCGCTGCGCGCACGGATTCAGACGATCGAGACCGGTGGCACCACTCCCATTGCCTACACGTTGCGGCAAGCAACGGGAGACTTCACAAGCTCCGCTGACACGAAGCTCGTTCTTCTGGTGAGTGATGGCATGGAGACCTGCCACGGCGATCCAGTGGCCGCGGCACGCGCGCTTGCCGCTTCTTGGCCGGATCTGCACATCGATGTGATCGGATACGATGTCGCCGGGCAGGATGGCGCCACCGATCAACTGCGGCAGATCGCTGAGACAACTCAAGGCACATACTATCCCGCTCAGAGCAGCGAGCAGTTACGCATTGCCCTGCAGAGCGCAATCCGTTTGACTTATCAGGTATTCGATCAACAGGGGCAGAAGGTCTTCGAGGGAGTATTGGGAGAACCCGGTCCAGAACTTCCGTCAGGCGCCTATCGCGTGGTGATTCTGACCACTCCTCAACTGGTGCTGGAAGACGTCACCATCCAATCAGGGCAGACGACGAAGATAAAACTCAATCGAACTGACGGAGGATACACGGCAAACATGGAATAGCGCTATTTGGGCCGCGCATCACGTTCTTTGTCGGCAGCAAAATCTGTGATGATCGCTGCGAGGTCATCTTCAATGCCGTGTAACCTCTCTTCTATGCCGCTACGATCAATGGAAGCGATCTTCAGCAGAGGATCTTCATCGACCTGCTTCAGATAGGTATCGATCTCGGTGAGCACAGCGGTAAGTTCGGTGACCCCATCCCTATGTTTCGCCGCATCGAAGAAATCGATACAGCGACGCAGGCTCTCGATTGAAGTCTCTATCAGTCCCAGAAGATCGATTGTCATATCACACATCTCTACAGTAATTCTACCTAATAACGATGGTTTTCAGCCCTCGTGGTCATCGTCACTGACCAGTCTCCCCTTCATCTGCCGCAGCGCCTGTTCCTTCAAACGTGATACTTGGCGTTGCGACACCCCCAATTCCTCGCCGAGTTCTGTCTGGCTCTTCCCCTGATAGAACAAGCCTCTAATTACCTGTTGCTGTATCGCTACCAGCTGCTCAATGGCGATTGTTATGCGCACGTTTAGATCAGAGGAAATCGATTCCTCGCGGGGATAGACGCTATCCAAGGAAGGAATTGGTGGACGTGGATCGTGATCCCGCCGCTCCTGGTCGATCGATACATACGCCATCGCCTTACGCCCGCGCAGTAGATCGATCACCTGTTTCTCGCTTAGATCCATTCTCTCGGCGATTTCGCCTATCCGCGGAGGACGCCCGTGTATCTGGAAGAAGGACTCCTCAACCTGTTTCAGTTTCTTCCCCATCGACTGCGCCCACTGAGGGATACGGATAGTCGAATGTTTATCGCGAATGTAGTGCCGGATTTCCCCCTTAACCAAGTAGGTTGCGTAGGTGGAAAACAGAATGTTGCGAGCCAGGTCAAAGTTGGTGACCGCGTTCAGCAGTCCGATGTAACCCGCCTGCACAAGATCATCAAGCGGCTCACCGGAGTTGAGAAACTGGGCTGCGATCGACTTCACCAAGCCGATATTCCGCTGGATGATCTCCTCTCGCAGGTAAGAAACATATGCCGAATCGCTGTTCTCATCTGCTACATGCCGAAGGAGTTCGATCAACCGCTCATTGGAAAGGTTGGCGAATTGACCTTCCCTTGTTTCACCCACGTTACGAGCCACCTCCTGCTCTTTAGTATATCAATGTGCTCGCAGAGGGGGCTCGCCTTACGAACCGCTTTGAAAAAGGAACAGTACAACGAACAGGCCCACGAACGCGCTGAGGGTTAGCAGGTCGCGTAGCACGCGCCACCCTCCTTCTACGTAGCTAAGCGGTGACGGGCAACCTTGGCTGATGCAGTCCCCAATAGCCGTCCGCAGATTGAATTCCTGAGCCCTCCCTGCACCCACGATCGCTTGGTCTCCCACGAATATCACCGGAACCTGTGTGGTCACGACCCCGTAATGGGCGGACAGTTTCCACAAAAGAGCCGTACTGCCGGGAGCGTTTATCTCATAGCGCGAGACCGTCACGTCATCGTGACCACTAAGGAGATTGTCAAGAAGTCCTTCCATGCGCACACAGTTTGGACAGCCGTCTTCATAGAAGACAACGATCATCGGCGCGGACGTTTGCGAGTCCGTCTGAACCTGCGCAAGCACGGCCGGACCGATCATGGTAACAAGGGCCAGGAAGAGAACCAGTATCCTTGTCTTCGTCATCCACCCCTCCTACATATACCCGAATTGCATCAGCACAAGCATAGTGACCCCCAACATTACCATGATTATCCCGGTGATCAGATGCAACTTTCCAAGCCGTTCACGTCGCCATTTCTCCGCGCGCGCGGTCGTGGTGAAACCGAACGCTACTCCCAGTGTGATAATGATAAACGGAAGTACAAATATGAAATTGTAGAGCAGCAACAGCATGATTGCGTAATCACGCGTTGTCGTCTCTGCCAAGAGTCCAAGGATGATGATGTACGGCCCCGACGTGCAAGGCAGGAGGAACAGGCTTACGAGAAAGCCGATGACAAACGCCCCTGGAACAGATGTCACGCTCGCTGTAAGCCGCTTGAGGGTCGGACGCCACGAATTCGGAACTTCTATCGTAAACCAGCGTCCGTACCACAAGTAATCCTTCATCTCCCATAGACCGACGACTATCGCCAGACAAGCGACGATCAAGTAGACCGTGTGCTGCAGCCTTGTTGCTTGAATCGCCGTGTACAAGCCGAGACCCATCAACAGGTATGAGATATACGTAGCAGCTGTAAACGCGAGGCCAGCGGCGATGATCTTACGCCGCTTTCCAGCGGCGATCAGCGTTCCTAAGAGAAGGATCAACACCGCACACGCGCACGGATTAACCGCATCGACTGCAGCAGCAGCGAGGACCGCGGGTATCGTAAGTTTGTGTGTTACAGTTGAAGCCGAATCCTCTGATTGAGCCAGTCGTTCAAGGGGCGATGTCGAGCCACTATCGATCACCTGTCTGATCTTCTGTTCGATGTTGTATTCCACCGCCCTTCCCGCTCCGTTGAAGCACTGGTCGTCTATGAACAGGATGGGCACGTCCAGCTGTTCTTCTCCGTACAATGCCTCCAATCGATGCAACAGAGCGATGCTCCCTTCTGCGTGAATCTCATGACTATCGATGACGATCCCCTCGTAGGTCTGCTGCATTCGTTGTAGGAACTCATCGATCCGAGCACAGTGAGGACAGCCGTTCTCGTAGAAATAGATAATATCGACTTCACTTGCCGCCGCGACAAACGCACATGCGATCAACACCGCTATCACGACAAACGCTGTTTTATTCACTGCAGGAGTGCTCCTTTCGCCAATTCATTGCCCACGGACGGCAATGTCACTCATTGTCGGTTGCCCGCCGGACAACGAACTCATCGCCGAGGACGTTAACCCACTCGTTGAACCCACCCATCAAGCTCTTGGCATTGGGGAAACCGTCGCCGTTCAGCATCTGTGCCGCTTGATCACTGAGGGTCCCATCATCGTCGTAGAGTATTAAAAGCACGTTCTTGGGGAAGCGGTCTGTCCAATTGCCGATCTCATCATACGGGACATTGATTGCACCCAAGAGATGCGCGGCGGTATACGCTTCTGGGTTGCGCAGGTCGATGAGCAAGTAGAACATATACTCAAGGTCGCCAACGCTCATGTGAAAAGGGTTCGCTTTTTCGACCACTCCACTCAGGTGAAGTATGAGGAGCGCATTCGTTGGATCATCGCTTTCCACGTAGATGGTCTTCCCAATCC
>CAZBSW010000183.1:0-4853 GCA_964494835.1 uncultured Thermotogae bacterium | reverse complement strand
CGGCCCACTGTGTACCCTGGGCGCGATCGTGCACAACACTCACGTCGTTCAATCTCTCACCAAGAAAGGAGCACGCCTGGTACGCGATCTAGCCGAGGTTTCACCAGGTGAGGCGGTGGCGATCACCGCTCATGGGGCGGGTGAAGAGGTGTACGACGAGATCCGTCATCGCGGATTGCGCCTGATTGACACTACTTGTCCGATCGTTCGCCGCGCGCAACAGACAGCGGCACATCTGGTGAAGGAAGGATTCTTCGTCATCCTGTACGGTGAAGCAGAACATCCAGAGGTGAAGGGAATTCTCTCTTGGACAGCCGGACAGGGGATCGCCACTCAAACACCGGAGATCGAACTTCCTGACGTGAAAACCGGAATTGCAGTAATAGCCCAAACGACGAAGAACCCGCAGTTGTTTGCCCAGTTTGCGGAAAAGGCAACACGGGAGTTCGCCGGTCGTGTATCCGAGATCAGGATTGTAAACACCACTTGTCCCGAAACCGGCCGCCGCTATCAATCTGCGCGCGAACTGGCAAAGAAGGTGGACTTGATTCTCGTTGTGGGAAGCCGGTCTTCTGCAAATACTCGTAAACTCACCGAAACATGCCGCGCCACTGGCGTATCCACTCATCATATTGAATCTGCTAATGAAATCGAAGAGGATTGGTTCACAGTTTGTAATCGGTGCGGAGTGACAGCAGGGGCGTCCACACCGGACGAGGTGATCAGGGACGTCGTCTCGCAATTGGGAAAGGGGGATTAAGTTGCAACACTCAATGAGGACAGCAAACGCAGGTGTGGAAACAGGTTCTATTCCTCAGATCTATCGCGAAACCTTGAAACATACGGCGACCGGCGCACCGGAATTCATAGATATTACAGGCGAGGTACGGGATATCCTCGCCCGCTCTGCGGTCCGCGAAGGGTCGGTCTTGATCTTCACCCGCCACACCACGGCCGCGATCGAGATCAACGAGGATGAACCGCTACTTCTGCAAGACATGAAACGGTTTCTGACGCGCATTGCCCCAAAGGACTGGGATTACAAGCACAACGACTTCTTCGTCCGCACGGCGAACATGACCGAAGATGAATGCCCGAATGGGCATGCCCACTGTCAGCATCTCCTCCTCGGCACGAGCGAGACGATCCCGGTGAGTGAAGGTGCGCTGTTGCTGGGGCAATGGCAACGGATCTTCTTGATCGAACTCGACCGACCACGCGAGCGACAGGTGTTCGTGCAAGTACAGGGATGGTAGAAAAGCATCTGTCCCTGCTGATCGATCTTCCCCGGACTCCCCCTTCCGTGGGAGAATCGGAAGCACTCTGCACCCACCTGGCGTCCACCCATTATGAGAACTTCACCGTAGTCTCACACCTTGTACCGCGGCGTATGCGCCAGCATGTATGCAACCTATATGCGTTCTGTCGTACGGCCGACGACATTGGTGATGAGGCACCCGGCGACCGTCGCATCCTCCTCGATCGGCTGAAACAAGAGCTCAAGACCGCTTGCGACGGCAACCCACGGCATCCGGTGCTTGTCGCACTAAAGGAGACGATCGACCGGTTCGAACTCCCTTACGATCTCCTTGAACGCTTGATTACGGCAAACCGCATCGACCAAGATAAGAGCCGGTATCAGACATTCGATGAGCTTTTGCACTACTGCGATCACTCCGCTACCCCCGTGGGAAGACTGTTTCTCATGCTCTTCTCATACCGAGACCCAGAGTTGTTCGCCCTGTCCGACGCGACATGCATCGCCCTGCAGTTGACCAACTTCTGGCAAGATGTCCACCGTGACTACGAAAGCGGCCGCATCTACCTGCCGCTTGACGATATGGCACGGTATGGCGTCAGCGAGGGTGAGTTCGCCGCTTCCTGTGGCAACGACCGTTTCAAGGAGTTGATGCGCTTCGAGGTCGAGCGGGCACGCGGTTATTTCCGTAGCGGACTTCCGTTGATCGATCATGTACGTGGGCATCTGCGAGTCGATATCGCTCTCTTTTCCCGTGGCGGCCTCGCGATATTGGACGAAATCGCTCGTCAGAACTACGACACGCTGAGCGTACGTCCGACTCTGACAAATAGGAAGAAGGCGTATATATTCCTGTCCACACTCATCAGCCGGAAGTGGGAAAGATGGATCTAGAACCCTCCTACCGCCTCTGCCAACAGATTACCCGACGCGAAGCGAAGAA
The DNA here is from genome assembly GCA_964494835.1 of uncultured Thermotogae bacterium. Taxonomy (GTDB): domain Bacteria; phylum Bipolaricaulota; class Bipolaricaulia; order UBA7950; family UBA9294; genus M55B144. The sequence continues at coordinate 2,652 of CAZBSW010000183.1, read as the reverse complement.
CTTCTACTACGCGTTCATCACCCTGCCGCGGGCAGAGCGAATGGCGATATACACCGTGTATGCCTTCTGCCGAGAAGCGGACGACATCGCAGACAGCGATCTGAATATCGATGAAAAGCATGTAGACCTTGATCGACTCCGCGCCAGACTCACAGCGGCTTACGGCGGAGACCCCCAGCAACCGATCGATGCGGCGTTGAGCGACGTCGTCGTACGCTACTCGGTCAACCCCCAGGATCTTGCTCATGTGATCGACGGTGTGGAGATGGATCTTTCTATCACCCATTACGAAGCATTTTCCGACCTTGCGACCTACTGCTATCGTGTCGCCTCCGCCGTCGGCTTGTCCGTCCTCCCGATACTCACCGGTGGGGAACAGCTGTCGGATGAGGCACGCAAGGCGGGTGAGGCCCTCGGTCTGGGAATGCAGCTTGCCAACATCGTGCGCGACGTTGCGGAAGACATGGCGCGCAACCGCGTCTATCTTCCCCAGGAGGACCTCCGGCGGTTCGCAGTGACGGAAGAGATGCTACGAGTCGGGACAATGAATCGACAGTTGCGTGAGCTTATCGCGTTCGAAGTGGCGCGCTCACGCGACTACTTGCGACAGGGAAAGAAGGTGGTTGATTTTCTCCCACGACGCTCACGCGGGTGCCCGCTTCTCCTCGCCGCGCTCTACTCCCGCATCCTCGATATGGCTGAGAGGCGTGGATTTGACGTCTTTCGAGAACGGCTCTCTCTGTCAACAGCAACGAAGCTCTTGCTCATACTGCGCGCATGGAGTGGAACACTCCAATGACACAGCCGGTCATTGTCATCGGCGGAGGACCGGCGGGGATCGCCGCCGCCTGCGCACTCGCAATGGAAGGCGTGCGAACCGTACTTCTCGAGCAACGCGTCCGCATGGGCGTACGCTCCTCGGCGGTTTTCTATCAGCGCATGCAGGAAGAGGCCGACTACGGCCAGCATATCCTCATGCGTTGCTGTCGGGAGTCGATCGCCCTTCTATCAACTCTTGGGCAGGAAGGATCCGTATCTTTCCAATCGCGCCTCAAGATCCCAATCGCGGGCGGAAGGTGGGCGGGAGCGATCGCCTCGGCGCCGCTCCCGGGGGCGCTCCATCTCATGCCGACCCTCCTATCCTACGGCCTAATCCCATTTCGCCGGCGCTTGCGCATCGTCCAGGCCATACCGTCACTTCTTCTACAGGTGCCGGGAGATGTGCTGTTCAGTGAGTGGCTCAAACGCCATGGGCAGAGAGACGATGCGATTGCAGCACTATGGGATCCGATCTGTGTCGCCACTCTCAATGCACATGCAAGTCAGGTGAGCGCACGCGCGGCACAAGTTGTTTTCCAACGAGGATTCTTTCGTCGCCACGGGGCGGACATTGGCCTGTTCACGCGGCCTCTCTCCCAGATCTTCGCCGCCACCATTCCCTACCTCTCCCGCCGGGGAAGCGAGGTCTTTACAGGAAGGCGCGTCAAACGCCTCCTGTTCGAGAACGGGGCCGTGACCGGCATCGAGCTCACTACCGGGGAGAGAATCCTCGGTAGTGCGGTGATTGCCGCCATCCCGCCGCACGACCTATCTACCCTCATCTTTTTGAATGAAAGCCCCGTTCAAGAGTACTTCGCTCGCACAGCCAGGCTACCCCACTCCCCCATCGTCAATCTGCATCTGTGGTACGATCGCCCCGTGATGGAAGATGCGTTTGTGATCGGAATCGATTCACCAGTTCAATCAGTGTTCAATGTCACTGCGGCACATGCCGCAGCGAAGGGAAGTCGGCATGACGGCGAAAAGGCGTTCCACATTGTCATATCGCAAAGCGAGGCAACGGACTGGATAGAGTTATCGACCGAGACGATCAAGAACTCAATCTTGCCGCATATACCGTTGCTCGTGCCCGCGGTACGCAAGGCAAGCCTGGTCGATGCACTTGTCCTCAAGAGCCCCAAAGCGACGTTTATCCCAGTGCCAGGAAGCGACCGCCTCCGTCCATCACCCCGTACACCAATCAAGGGGCTGTTCACGGCGGGTGACCACATCGCCACCGGCTGGCCGTCAACGATCGAAGGGGCGATCCGGTCAGGAAGAATGGCCGCCACATGCGCAATCGAGTCTCTGTATCGCTGATCGCTTGCTTGTCACCGACTGCTGCCACTACGATCGAGCCGGTCCGAGTCATGCCTATACGAAACCGACGCTCGTGAAGGAGGTGAAGTTGGAGCGAGAAGGGATCATACACGAGGTGCATGCGACTCTGCGGGGATACAACCACATCCATCTTGCCACCGTCGATAACGATCGGCCTCGGGTGCGGCCAGTAACCTTGATCGATTACACTGATTCCTATTGGATAGCAACCGGCACCAACAGCGCCAAGGTAGATCAGATCAAGCGCAATCCCCATATTGAACTTTGTCTCTACTCGGAAGGAAAGGGAGGCAGTGGCTACATCCGCCTGTCCGGCACGGCGAAGATTGTGGAGGACCGCGCGATAAAGGATGACCTGGCACATAACATCGCGTTCTTTGATGACTACTGGGAGAGCACGGATGACCCGAATTACTGCCTTCTCCATGTCACTGTCGACGGCATCGAGCTGCTGCGGCCGGGGGAAGAGGGGCCGCACACGGTTACCCTTTG
>CAZBSW010000182.1:0-4857 GCA_964494835.1 uncultured Thermotogae bacterium | reverse complement strand
GTGCTGATCTTGCGTTTTCAATCTGCGAAAATGAATCCCCATCATTCTATCGATCGCCCTCCTTGTAAGTCTGTAACGCCGGTTACTCTCTCGCTCCCAAACCGCGATCATAATGAAACCGCCAGTTGATAAAGCGCCGCGTCGATCGCCTTCTTCGCCGCTTCCAACGGATCGGCCGTCAATAGCGACAGGAGCGGCTTATCTTCGTTCGTAACCGTTGTTGTGAACTCTATGTCGCCAGAAGGGTTGAACACCGTTGCAAACACACTCACCGTTGCCTGTTTGTCAAGTCCGAACAGAAGCCCGAGCGGACTGGTAAGAAGCTGCACCGAGTTGTCCAAAAACGAACTTACCCCGAGGAACAGGAGCGACCGTTCGGGTCGAAACGCAATGTCGGTATCCCATCGGACGATTCGGAACACGATCAGATGCTCTGCATCGAGCGTCTGCGCCAGTCTCCGCATTCCCTCAAGCGGGACACTATTTCCGACGTAGGTGTTCGTCAGCCGCTGCGCATACATCAACTCGCCGGCGGAAGCAACCGTCGTGCCGGTGATGATAGCACAATGCTGGTTGGCGTAGCTCTTGAGGATTTCCAGTTGCGAAGTCGGGACAGGCACCGCCGCCTGCACAAAGACGGCCACCTTCTCTCGCTGCCCGAAGACCGGAACAACGGCCGTCAGGCTGACCAGTGCGATGACAAATCCATACAGCGCAAGACGTACTTTGCTCAACATATTCTCCCCACCACCCGTTTGCTTGCCTGTTTCATTGCTCGGAGTCTACTGAGCGGAGGGGTGGGGAGAAAGGAACGGTGTCAAACGTCACGCCCGGCTTTGTCTAAGGGGTCATAGACAAATGTCCGGTGACGTTCAGTCGCAGATCTGCTTACAGGGAGATTTCCTTGGGATTCTGCGCGACGTGTGGATGGATAGGACCTTCATAGACCTTGAGTTTGCGTAACATACGACGGCCCAGCGTGTTCTTTGGGAGCATCCGCCGCACCGCTTCGCGGACGGGTACGGTGGGACGACGCTCGATCAGAGTTCGGTAAGGCATCTCTTTCAATCCACCGATGAATCCGCTGTGGCGTTGGAACATCTTTTGATCCCACTTGTTCCCCGTCAGGGCAACCTTTTCTGCATTGATTACGACGACATAGTCCCCGGTATCCACATGCGGGGTATAAATCGGCTTGTGCTTGCCCTGCAATATGACAGCAATCTCGCTTGCGAGCCTTCCTAGATGTTGACCGTCCGCATTTATAACGTACCAGTCTCTATTCCAGCTCTTACCTATCTGTTCATTCTTTGCCACAAACGTGCGTTGCATGATCATGCTCCTTAGTTCTCCGATTCAGGGCGTGATTATATCCAGAGAGCTAATACCTGTCAAAGCCAGTAAGGATCGTCTCCTCAGGAGATGGCCCCACCGAGACGAACGAGATCGGCACGTCGAGAGCGTGCGCAATAACCGCCAGATAATCTTGTGCCGCCCGCGGTAGATCTTCGTACTGTCGAGCTGCGCTGATATCTTCACTCCACCCAGCGACAGACTCATAGATCGGTTCACACGCGGCGAATTCTTCGATCGAAGCGGGAAGAGACATGATCTCCCGATCGTCCAGTCGGTAAGAATGGCACACCTTGATCTCCTTCATTCCGGAGAGAATGTCAAGCTTGGTGATGGCAAGCCCGGTGGGGGCATTGAGCCTCGCCGCGTGGCGTAGAGCAACCAGGTCAAGCCAACCGCAACGGCGCGGTCGGCCGGTGGTGACACCGAATTCCGATCCGGCCCGTTGTAGCCTTTCCCCCAGCCTTCCTGTGAGTTCGGTGGGGAAAGAGCCCGCGCCGACCCGTGTTGTATACGCCTTGGTGATACCGATGCGACGCTGCACTTCCAATCCGCCGATTCCGACCGAATTCGCCAGCCCGGCAAAGGTAGTACTCGACGATGTTACATAAGGATATGTGCCGTAGTCGAGGTCCAGGAGCGCCCCTTGTGCCCCCTCGAACAGCACCTCTTCCCCGCGTGCCATCGCGGCCTGCACCGCTCCGGCCGCGTCACCGATCGCAGGGATGAACGGCTGCACTACGTTGATAAGGTCGTCTGCGATAGCCGCCGCAGAAAGTCCGGTAATCGCTTCCGCCTGCGGCCAAATTCGTCGTAGGAGGTGCAACCGTGCATCGATCTTCTCCTCCAGGCGCCGTTGGTCAAGGAGATCTACAGCACGAATCCCACCGCGTGCCGCCTTGTCACGATAGGCCGGTCCGATCCCGCGGCGGGTCGTTCCGATCGCCTCCCCGCTCCCCTCCAGCTCCTCCAAGATACGGTGGTACGGCAGGATCAAGTGTGCGTTTTCAGCGATGACCAGCTCCGGTGGCTCCCCTATGTGACGCGCGATTGCTTCGTATTCCTCGCGCAGAACAGACAAATCGAGGACCATCCCGCCCGTCAGGACACAACGTGCACCGGGATAGAATGCCCCGGCCGGTATTTGGTGCGTGCCGAATTTCACGCCGCGATCGATCACAGTATGACCGGCGTTCGGTCCGCCATTGAACCGCACGACCATATCCGAATCCTTGGCCAGGAGGTGGGTAATCTTTCCTTTGCCTTCATCCCCCCATTGCATTCCCAACACTGCTGTTGCCATGTCACTCTCCTCGAGAATCGAGCCGCCTTACGCCAACCCGCACCTTTGCCGCATCGATGATGAACTCCTCCGTTCCTTCCTGACCGTTACCAACTGTGTTCTCCATGGCAACGGCCAGCACCTCAGCAGCGATTTCCTCTCTATTCTCCATGATCACTCTGTTGAGTGGCTCATCCGCCTCGTAGGAAAGAATGATGCGGTCGGTAACGTCGAACCCCGCTTCTTTCCGCAGGATCTGTACACGATGTGCGATCTCGCGCACCCACCCGATCTCCTGCAGACGCACATCCACAACCGTGTCCAGCAACAGACGCAGTTCCCCCTCTTCGATTAACACGAATCGATCGGAAAGCACTGAGTCGAAGACAACATCCTCTGCACTAATCGATACATCTCCGCCCGCGAGTGTAATCGGCCCCTTGGCGAGCGCTTCCCGCAGCGACTTTGCGGTCTGTGACTTTATCCATTCAGCAGCCCGCGGTGCGTTTGCGCCGAGTCGGGGGCCAAGGGTGCGGAAATTGGGGGCGGGGGTTTCTTCAAAATACTCGGAGAGCGCGGGGACGAACTCCGTCTTCTCCACGTTCAATTCCGTTTTCACCAATGCCAATATCGCCTCGGACAGCGCTTCGTCAGTGCCGACATCCCCTCTGCCGGTGGAGACGATTATTCGGGCGAGCGGTTGGCGAACCTTTACCTGCGCCTGATTGCGTGCTTGATGGCCCAGGGACACGATCCTGCGTGCCAGGTCCATCTGGTTCTCGATTTCACCATCAATTACTTGGAGATCGACCTCAGGGAAGCGACACAGATGGACACTCTCCGGGTCATCGGCGGTGCACATTCGTTGGTAGATCGCCTCGGAGATAAACGGAACGAACGGAGCCAACAGCTTTACAAGCTCCAACAGGACGCAGTACAGCGTGGCGTATGCAGCAACCTTGTCCGCTCCCATCCCTCCTCGCCAGAACCGTCGACGGGAAGAGCGGACATACCAGTTGGACAGGTCGTCGAGGAAGATTTCCAGCGCACTTGTCGCACCGACGACATCGTAGTTGTCCAAGGAATCGATCACTACCCTCGTCGTCGATGCGAGGCGAGAGCGGACCCAACGATCGAGGACCGTCAGATCATCCTCGCGCTGTCCCTCCCGGCGCGGATCGAAATCCTCGATCGAGGCATACAAGGCGAAGAAGTCATAGGTGTTGCGTAATGTGTCGAGGAATTTGTACAGCGGATCCTTCACCGCTGCCTCGCCGAGGCGCTTTGACTTCCAGGGAGCGCTCGACGAATACAGATACCAACGCAGTGTATCCGCGCCATAGATGTCAATAAGCCCCCATGGGTCAAGGACGTTGCCCTTGCTCTTGCTCATCTTGAACCCGTCTTCGTCAAGGCCGAGGCCGGTGACAACGCAGTTTCGATAGGGCGCGGTGCCGTGGATGATCGTGCTCGTGGCAAGCAGAGTGTAGAACCATCCGCGCGTCTGATCCATTGCCTCGCAGATGAAGTCGGCGGGGAAGCTGCCATGGAAGCGATCGGTGTTCTCGAACGGATAATGCCACTGCGCAGTGTGCATGCTCCCGGAGTCAAACCACGCGTCAATCACATTCTCCACTCGCTGCATTGCCTTACCGCATCTAGGACAGGCAAGTTCGACCTTGTCGACATACGGTCGGTGTAGTTCAACAGTCCCTGCCAAATCTCTGTCGAATGCGTGTTTCACGAGCTCCTCGCGGCTCCCGATCGCCATCGTTTCATTACATCCCTCACAGACCCACAGGTTGAGTGGAGTCCCCCAATACCTGTCGCGTGACAACGCCCAGTCCTTGAGGTTTTGCAGGAAATCACCGAGCCGCCCGGTTCCCACATGCGCTGGGTACCAGTTGATCGATTCGTTGTTCTTGAGCAGCTCTTCCTTCACCGCCGTCGTTTTGACGAACCAGGAATCGAGGGCGTAGTAGAGGAGAGGGGTGTCACAGCGCCAGCAGAATGGGTAGTCATGCTTGTAGGGGACAAAACGGTACAGCACTCTGCGCCTCTTCAGGTCTTCGATGATGACCGGATCGGCATCCTTAACGAACATCCCTTCACACATGGGAAAGAGTGCCGTGAACCTACCCGTCAAGTCGACCGGCTGGAAGAAGGGAAGATCCTTATCCTGTCCGAGCTGGTAGTCGTCCTCACCGAATGCGGGCGCGGAA
>CAZBSW010000181.1:0-4977 GCA_964494835.1 uncultured Thermotogae bacterium | reverse complement strand
CCGCAAGGGTTTTGATCTCTACCTTCGTGCGGCAGCCAAGGCCAAGCAGATGTTGGAGGGGGAGCATCTCGTACAGTTTGCGTTGAGCGCAGGCGTTAATGAGCACGATTCATACGAGATCAAGGAACACGAGCGCTTGAATAACTTAATAGAAGAACTGTCCATCGGTGAGTGTGTCCGCTGGATACCTGTTCTAGCGCCGGATGTTGTTGCACTGTACTACAGAGCGTCCGACCTGTTTGTAATGCCGTCGCGCTATGAGCTATTCGGCATTGTTATGCTGGAGGCAATGGCCAGTGGCGTTCCCGTTGTCGCGACCAAGTTTGGCGGCCCACCTGAAGTTATCGCGGATGGGAAAACCGGTAGACTCATCGACCCTACAGACATCGATGCCTTTGCTGCGGCCATCACTGATCAGATCCGTCATCCTGAGAAAAGGCAGAGAATGGGGGAGGAGGCTAGAAGGGAAGTCGAAAACCTATACCGCTGGGGAAAGTTGGCAAGAGAGCATCAACGGCTATACGACAGTGATTTGGGTAAAGAGAGTATCGGTCAATGAGAGGAGACAAGATACGAGTCGAGGATAAGCATCGTAGAGCGGCCATCGAGATCGTTCGAATCATATTGCCTTCGATCATGACGAACAGCGGAAGATACGCTGTCAGCATTGGCGGTGAGTCTGGAAGCGGCAAGTCCGAGCTCGCTGTCGCAACTGCAGAGGTCCTGCATAAGCATAGAATTGGCTCTCTGATTCTCCAGCAAGATGATTACTTCGTTTATCCTCCACACACGAACGACGCCCGTCGCCGCGAGGACATCAATCACGTGGGGCCGGCCGAAGTACGGCTTGACCTGCTCGACGATCACGTGAATGCCATCATCAACGGTACAAAGGCGATTGAGAAGCCACTGGTAGTGTATCGAGAGAATCGGATCGTAACCGAAACGTTGCCGGTGGATGGAGTAGACGTAGTGATAGCCGAGGGAACGTACGTTACGCTACTTGAGAACGTCCATTCCCGCATATTCATAGATCAAACATACCAGCAGACAAGAAACACACGGTTGAAGCGCAATCGTGAACCATACGATCCTTTTATAGAGCGTGTATTAGAGATCGAACATAACATAATCTCATTTCAGAGGGACTGCGCCGATATCATCGTTACAGCATCCTTCACGATAGTGACGCAATCACCAAGAGGGAAGGCTTGTCAGTCTCCCGCGAATCATGGAAGTCTCTCCAAGGGGGTGATCACAGAGGGGAATCTCCGCAGAGCGAACCTGTAGTTGGTGCAAAGAACGCCAAGACGGGAAAGAAGCACATGATAACAAGGAGGAGAAATGCGTAAGACAGTCATGCTGTTTCTTGTCGGATTACTTGTAATCGGCGTTGCGGTATTCGCTGCCGACAAGAAAGTCGTTACGGTAATGCACGGCTGGCCTGGAGAGCAGGCACCTGCGTTCCAGAAGATCGTTGATGCGTTTGAGGCTGAGAATCCAGATATCGATGTGCAGATTGAGATAGTCGGGCGTGACCGCCCTGCTGTTCTTGCCGCAAGACTCGCAGCCGGGAACCCACCGGACATAACCCCACATCCATGGATCGGGACGATGAAACAGTGGGCAGACGCCGGCCAGATCGTTGACCTAACGGGGCTCGTCGATACATCTGAGGTCAATCCGGCTCTCTTGCCGATTGGGGAGTATGACAATGGGCTGTACGGCCTGTTCATCTTCCCGAACGTAAAGAGCTGCGTCTGGTACAACCCGAAGGTCTTCGCTGCCAAGGGATATAAGATCCCAACTACCTGGTACGAGCTTCTCGCTCTCAGCGATCAGATTAAGGCCGATGGTGGTGTGCCTTGGTCAATTGGTCTTGAGAGTGGCGCAGCGAGCGGCTGGCCAGGTACAGATTGGCTTGAAGACATCATGCTGCGCACGGCCGGGCCTGCGGTGTATGACAAGTGGGTCGCCCACGAGATTCCATGGACCGATCCCCGGGTCAAGAAGGCGTTTCAGATATTTGGAAGCCTGTTCGATAAGGGGTACGTACTTGGTGGACGGACCGGCGCATTGACGACTAACTTCGGCGATGCTGCCGACCCACTGTTCACTGACCCACCGACTGCTTACCTGCACAAGCAAGCCACGTTCATCCAAGGGTTCATTACCGATCACTTCCCGAACCTTGTAGCGGGAGAAGATTTCGACTTCTTCACGTTCCCGACAATCACACCGAAAGCAACCCCGGACGGGTCGAACCCTATTCTTGTTTCTGGCGACGTGGTCACTGTTTTCAACACAGGAGGACCACTAAACGGAACACGTCCAGAGGTTATCAAGTTTGCTCAGTTCCTCACATCTAAAGAGGCAGCAACGATTTGGAGCACGGAACTCGGCGAACTATCGGCAAACAAGGATGCTGATCCAAGCATCTTCACGAACCCTATTACTAAAAAGGCCCAGGAGATGCTTATGACCGCGTCATATTCGCGGTACGATGGGTCTGACATGATGCCTGCCGAGATCGGCACCGGAGCCTTCTGGAGTGCTGTCCTCGACTATGTGAGCGGAGTTCCGCTCGACACAGTTCTCGAATCGCTGGAGCAGGCCGCGATAGAGGCTTACGGAAAGTAGGATCACAATACCACGTGGATCCGGGATAATCCCGGATCCACGCTTTCTGGAGAGGTGAACGCCTATGCTCCGTACTGGCCGCTGGAGACCTTGGCTGTTCGTTGGCCCTGCCTTACTGTTGATTGGATTCTTCCTTGTCTATCCGACGGTAGTGACGATTGTTCGGTCGTTTTTCGGCCGCGGTGCGATTTTGTTCGGTCCAACAGTACATTATGTGGGGCTTGCTAATTGGAAGTACGTCTTCACAAGCCCAATAATGCTATCCGCCCTTCGGAATAACGCGCTGTGGGTTGTTATGTTTACGGTGTGCACTTTGAGCTTTGGCGTTGCCCTCGCTGTGATGCTGGATCGGGTCCGTTATGAGAAGATCCTCAAGTCCGTGATTTTCGTTCCCGCAGCCATCTCAATGGTTGGAGCATCGATTATCTGGAAGTTCGTCTATGCGTTTCGCCCAGAGGGGATAAATCAAATCGGGATACTCAACGCCATCGTGGTTGCACTCGGAGGGAAACCCGTCGGCTGGCTGATCCAACGCCCCTGGATCAACAATATCTGTCTTATTATTGTCGGCATTTGGATATGGACCGGATTCTGCATGGTCATCCTCTCAGCCGCGTACAAGAACATCCCCAAGCAGCTAATGGAAGCGGCACGCATCGACGGCGCGAACGAGTGGCAGGTATTCTATCGAGTCATCCTGCCTCTATTGGCACCCACCGTTGCTGTAGTCGGGACGACAATGGTTGTACAGGTTCTGAAGATCTTCGACATCATCTTTGTAATGACCAACGGGAACTTCTCCACAGAGGTTATCGCCAACCGCATGTATAAGGAAATGTTCAACTACTTCAACTACGGCCGAGCGAGCGCTATTGCGGTGGTCCTGCTCATATTGGTCATACCGTTCATGCTCCTGAACATCCGCAGATTCACCCGACAGGAAGGAGGCCGCTAGTGTACTTACGCAGAACACTATTTCGCACACCGCTTCACCTTGTTCTCCTGCTCTTTGGCGCCCTCTGGCTAATTCCAACGTTAGGCCTACTGATTACCTCCTTCCGAGATCCGTCGGCCATAGCTGCATCTGGTTGGTGGACGGTATTTCCGAAGCTGTTCAGCGGCGGCCAATTCTCTCTTCAGAACTATATCAGCGTGATCCTGAAGGAAGGGTTCGGCAGATCGTTCCTGAACAGCCTAACGATAAGCATCCCAGCGACCATCATCTCCACGTTCATAGCATCCTTTGCTGCATTCGGATTCGCTTGGCTTAAGTTCGGCGGGCGTAGATTCCTATTCATGGTGGTTGTAGCTCTGATGGTGATACCGTTGCAGATGACGTTCATCCCAATACTTCCAATCTACAGTAAGCTTGGCCTTGCAGGGACATTCCCGGGAATATGGCTCGCGCACACAGCATACGGTCTTCCCCTGACAACCTATCTCGTTCACAACTTCATGGCCGGTATTCCCAAGGACTTATTCGACTCCGCAGCAATCGATGGAGCAACCCCTCTTACTACCTTCTGGCGCATAGTGATGCCGATCTCGGTGCCAGCAATAGCATCCGTCTTCATCTTCCAATTCCTCTGGATCTGGAACGATCTACTGGTGGCATTGATCTACCTCGGGGCCAGACCGACAGTTGCTCCGATGACACTTAAGATTGCCAACCTGGTCACCAACCGCGGCCAGGACTGGGAGCTCCTCACCGCCGCCGCGTTTGTTTCCATGGCGCTCCCCCTTGTTGTATTCTTCTCACTACAACGGTATTTCGTACGCGGTATCCTGGCAGGATCGGTCAAGGGATGAATAGTAGATCTATTCCCCTCCCGCTCCGCCCTGAGAGATTGCAGAGAGAGGCAACGAGCGATCTTGTTTTCTTAAAACAAGATCACCAGTATATGGGTGGCCTTTGCAGCCGGGCAACGCGAGCATGAAAGGAGGTAATGTTCGTTTCGGTCTGTTCGACCTTAACCTTCTTGTCACCACTCCTTTGCCACAAGAACATAAGACAATGGCAGCAGCGAACTGCTCCATCGGTGGAACGCCGGTAGACGCCCTGGACGCAGGAGCCAGACCAAAGTAAAGTTGGGGAACATTATGCAGCTGGAATCCTTGGGTATCGAACGCTATCTAGGCTGTGTCGGCGCTGAAGCGCTGGCCAATATTTTCCGCGCCGCCCGTCCACTGTACGGGCTGCGGATCCTTGAGATCAACTCGACCTTCCACGGCGGCGGCGTGGCGGGAATGCTGAACTCGCTCGTGCCTTTGTTCAACGACGTGGGGATCAATGCGGATTGGAATCTCCTATATGGTGATCCCGTCCTGTTTCAGGTC
>CAZBSW010000180.1:0-4984 GCA_964494835.1 uncultured Thermotogae bacterium | reverse complement strand
AAACGCGATGGGGCTTTCCCCAATGTCCCACACGGCACTCTTATCGTTGACCATTCCGCGGCTGTAGGAAAAGGAGAGGTTTTGACCTGTGCCGAGAAGGTTCTTCTGACTATAGTCAAGCTTTCCCACAAGTCCACCGCTATCGGGTGAGTAGGCGAGCGAGCCGTTGATTCCGCCCAACTTGGTATTCTCTACGACCGACACGGCAAGATCAACGGTGTCATCGATCCATGTCGGGTTCATGTTCACCGATTTGAAGTAGTCGAGCGCCATCAAACTCTGATAGGAAACGGCGAGCCTCCCCCTGTTGAGAATATCCCCTTGTTTGACTCCCAATACCTTGTCGATCACATACTTCTTAGTGTGATTGTTCCCGGTGATATCGATAGTCCCGATTACTCCCTCTTCCACTTTCAGTGGCAGACGCCCCCCGGAAACAGCGCCAGCGACGAAGCGGACCATGATATATCCGTTGCGATAGTATAGATCATACAAGCCATCCAATACCTGGAGTAATCCATAGTTATCAATCGGTCCAGGTGGTATGTCTCCCAAGATGGATGCTGCCATATCCACGGGGAAGCAAGTCACTCCCGTGAGATCGATCCCATTGATCGTGATTGGAGCGTCGATCATCTTGCGTTCGGTGATCGTCCATACCAGACGTACAGAATCCTGGCTTGCACCTTGTTGGGGACTGACTGTTACATCGGAAAAGTAGACCGATCCTTGCAGGCGGGCGATCACCTGTTGGATTGCCGTCTTCTTGAGACACTCACCGAGTGGGAGATCGATCATCTTCTGTGCAACCTCTTCCGGAACCGTCGACAGACCGGTAATCACATTCGCCGTGACCTTCCCTTCAATAATGTGGATCGATAGCGTTTCGCCCGGGGTGACTTTGCCGATCATGATCAGTCCATACCCCTTTTTATCGTAGGCGTCGATTACCGCCTGTAAGCCGTCTTTTAGTGAATTGTTATTCAGTATCTTTCCGGTCTTCACTCCATTGTCACGCAGGATACTGCGAATCTTATTTGTGGACATGATACGAGCGCGGAAGAGGGTGATGCCAAGTATGTTAAACGGTTCGGTATAGTTGTTCCCTGCAATTTCTATCTTCTCTACCACAGGATTCTCTTTCAGGTTGAAGGTCACTGTTCCGTTGTCATCGACCTCAGGGATGACCTCGTTGAACCAGCCGAGGTTATATATGGCTTGCGAAGCCGCTTTGAGGTCATCCGATGAGATCTCGTCACCGACGTGGAATGGGATCTTATCCATGATGTCGTGCGTCTTGATCTCCACGTTTCCGGAAATGTCGATCCCTGATACGATAACCGGGAAGTCGGCCGCTGTCGCTGTCAGCCCCACAACTAAGAGGCATCCCAGGATGAACAACAGTCTCCGTCTCATATCTCCTCCTCCGAATGATGGTCTTGTTTGCCGGTTTGTACAACTTTCATGATAGCCACATTATGCAGCTACTTTACCAATCTGATGTGTGTTTTCCGTGAATCTCACTCCTGTAGCCGGGTAGCAGCGGTTTTGCTATGGCAGTTCATCGGTGACGCGGTACTGTATCGCCTCCGCTAGATGTGCGCTCTCGATCCGTTCCGTATTGCCCAAGTCGGCGATCGTACGTGCTACTCTCAGTGTTCGGGCGTAGGCGCGAGCACTTAGCCCTAGCCGTTCAATCGCCATCTTGACGAGCCCTGTTGCCTCTTTGTCCAACACGCAATGCTCCTCGACCTCTTTTGTTGTCAACTGAGCGTTCACAAACCGCTCCGGCTTATCGCGCAACCTGTTGCATTGTATCCGTCTTGCTGCCTCCACTCTAGCCTGTACAGTCGACGATGACTCGCCGCGCGGGCGGGAAATGACCTCCTGCGGCGCAAGGCGAGGAACATCGACGAACAGATCAATGCGATCAAGAAACGGGCCGGAGAGTCGCTTGCGATAGCGCCGGATCTCATGATGCGTGCAAGTGCAGGGATGAACGTGATCGCCCAAGTGGCCGCACGGGCACGGATTCATCGCGCCGACAAGGGCGAACCCGGCTGGGTAACGAACGGAGATGCCAGCACGTGACAGGAGGATCGATCGATCTTCGAGCGGTTGCCGGAGTGTCTCTATCACCCGCCGGTCGAACTCAGGAAGCTCATCGAGAAATAGTATCCCGTGATGGGCGAGTGTGATCTCCCCCGGCCCGGGGATGCCATGTCCTCCCCCGACCATGCCGGCATAGGAGATGGTATGATGGGGAGCACGGAACGGCGGGTGGGTGATGAGCGGGATATCCGATTCGATCTGGCCGGCGATGCTGTAGATTCGCGTTACCTCAAGTGTTTCAGCGAACGATAGACGGGGAAGAATCCCCGGCAGGCAGCGGGCGAGCATGCTCTTGCCCGCACCCGGCGGGCCGCTTAGGAGCAGGTTGTGGCCACCGGCGGCGGCGATCTCCAGCGCCCGTTTCGCAAGCTCCTGTCCCTTAACATCGGCGATATCGGAGATAGGCCGCTCCTTGGCCTCCTGCATGAGGCGATCGCGATCGACTTTAAATGGAGGTATGGGGGAGATTCCGGCGATGAACGCGGCTGCCTCGGCGAGACTAGAAACAGGATATACAGGAACGTTGTCCACGAGGGCGGCCTCGATCGCGTTTTTCCGGGGGACGATCACTCCATCAAGGTTGCTGTCAGCAGCGCGCATGGCGATAGGGAGCATCCCCGGAATGTGTCGGACTGCACCGTTAAGTGAGAGCTCGCCGACGATGAGATACCGGCCCGCAATTTGTGAGATCTGCTCGGAGGCGAGGAGAATGGCGAGTGCGGTGGGAAGATCGAACCCGACCCCTTCCTTACGGAGATCGGCCGGTGCGAGGTTAGCGGTGATCCGCTTGGATGGAAAGGAGAAACCGGAGTTCTTGATCGCACTTCTCACCCGTTCTCTGCTTTCGCTTACCTCCTTCTCCGGTAGCCCAACCACCTGAAACGCCGGCAGTCCCCCGGTGACGTCGCATTGGATCTCGATTAGCCGCGCCTCGATCCCAGCAATGGCACAACTCAATAGGCGGGAGTACATCGGTCCTCCAACTGGAACGCGCCTTTAAACAAGGAGACGTCCTCTCCTTGGATAGCGACGAGGTCAAACCGGACTGCGAGGTCGCTCTCTGTTTGCGAAAGGTACATACGTGCGGCAGTGATGATACGTTCTCTCTTACGTCTGGTGAGTGCCTCGACGGGACCGCCGTATCCGGGTCGGCTTCGGCTCTTGACCTCAACGAACGCGATCTCGTCACCGTCACGGGCGACGATATCGATCTCACCGAACCGACAGCGCCAATTGCGTTCGATGATTGAATAACCTTGCTCCCGTAGATACTCGCATGCAATCTCCTCTCCTGCCCGCCCCAGCCGCTCCCTTGTGTTCATCATCTTTTCTTCATTATAGTTAAACGGGCATGATTAGGACAAGTGCCGTGTCAATGATGCGTTGCGGGTCGACACGACAAGAGATATAATCTCCTACAGATAAGAGAAGAAGAAGGATCAATGGGAATAGTTCTTAGAAATGTCATTACGCTCCTGGACGGTAGAACGAGCGGAACGGTCGATCTGCGCATCGAGGGGAAAAAGATCAGCGCCATCGGTGAACGTGTATTCCCGCTTTCAGAAGAAGACACGGTCATAGATGGTACAGGGAGACTGGCCATACCGGGATTTGTAAATGCACACACGCATCTACCGATGGGATTGTTTCGCGGCCTGGCAGATGACATCCCCTTGCAGACATGGCTTGAGGATTACATCTGGCCGGCGGAACGTGCACTGACATCGGAAGATGTCTATTGGGGATCGCTCCTTGGCATCGCCGAGATGCTAAAGGGAGGGACAACGCAGTTTGCCGACATGTATTTCCATACTGATGCCATCGGACGTGCGGTAGCTGAGACCGGTGTCCGTGCTCTGCTTTCCTATGGGATCGTGGCTCAAGCGCTCGATCGGCACGGGAGAGCGGAGATCGGAAGAGCGGACGAGGTCATCGAAAAGTGGCAAGGAGCAGCCGACGGGAGGATACGGACCGCGGTCAGTCCGCATGCCGTGTATACCTGCGGTAAGGAGACATGGGAAGCGGCGATCGAACTGGCGCAAAAGCGGGGTGTTCCGCTTCACATCCATCTTTCTGAGACAGGTGTGGAAGTGGAGAGATGCCGGAATGAATGGAAAGAAACGCCAGTGCGCGCTCTCGATCGCCTTGACGCATTCGCTGTTCCCACTCTTGCCGCACACTGTGTTCATGTTGACGAGGAAGAGATGGAGCGCCTTGCGGAACGGGACGTTACGGTCGTGCATTGTCCAAAGAGCAACGCCAAACTTGGGAATGGAAATGCGCCGATCACTGCGCTCCGATCGGTGGGGGTAGAGATCATTCTGGGGACGGACGGAGCGGCGTCGAACAACAGCCTGGACATGATCGAAGAGATGAGGTTCGCTTCGTTATTTCAGAAGGGCTCCCTTCAGGATCCGACGGCGGTTCCGGCGTGGGAAGCCGTGCGGATGGCAACGGAGGCTGGAGCAGAGGCGCTCGGCGCAGGGGCACGGAAGATTTCCGTGGGTGAGGACGCGGATGTAGTTCTTGTCGATCTTGATCGTATCGACACCGTGCCAGCATATGAGCCGCTTTCCACACTTGTCTATGCGGCGCATGCCGATGATGTGACGGACGTAATCGTAGCGGGAGAGTTCCTCCTGCGCGATAGAGAGCTCCTCACAGTCGATGAGGAACGGGTAAAGCACGAAGTGAAGAGAAGATCGCAACAGTACAACAAGTGATCGATCCCCTCCTGGGGGACGGGGTAATCCCTCCCTCGGAAGTGGGAGATAAGGAGGAACAGATGGGACTTACGAGCGAGGAGAAACAGGAGATCGTACAAAACTACGGTAACAACGAGAAGGACACGGGTTCAGTGGCGGTACAGATC
>CAZBSW010000179.1:0-4985 GCA_964494835.1 uncultured Thermotogae bacterium | reverse complement strand
CGTAACAAGGTAGCCGTAGGAGAACCTGCGGCTGGATCACCTCCTTTCTAGGGAGAAAAGAAGACCAGCTTGACCGTGACATGTACCGCGCTATCCCTTTTCTTCCCGTTCTCCTTGTTTAAAGGTGACGTATGTTACCTTTTTCAGCCAGCAACTTTCCCTTCCAGCGCGTGTCTTTTCCTCGTGTATCTGCATCGCCTGACATATCCTTGTCTCACGGTGAACAAGGGGGTTATTTAGATGCAATCGGTTCATGAAGGTATCACTATCAAAAGCCTGTTGAGTTGAATGGGCGAATCGATCCAACTAGAACGAGGCGAAGTTATCTATCACCCGGGAAGCCCCAGTAATGCCGTGTATTTGGTGCGCGAGGGAAGGATCAAGCTTTCTTTCTTGGATGAGAGCGGAAAAACACTGACACTCGCCATCCTCGATTCGGACGAGATCTTTGGCGAGATGTGTCTCGTCGGCGAGAAATTCCGGCGTTACCTGGCGGTGGCGATCGAAGACTCGATCGTGCGCCGCGTCGGGAAGAAGGCGTTCGCCGATGCGGTAAACGCAGATCCGGCTTATCTGCAATTGATGTTGCAGCACTTTGCCGGACGGGTGCGAGCGTTCGAAGAGGCGTTGGAGGACTTTGCATTCCGAGATATCCAAGCGCGGCTGTCGCGCCAGCTCCTAAAACTATCGGATGAGTACGGCGTGCAGACCAAGGATGGAATACTTATCGGTTTCCAACTAACGCACAAGGATCTGGCGGACATGATCGGGTCGGCTCGTGAAAACACGACACTTGCCCTCAACCGCTTTGAGCGAGAGGGAATACTCGACAAGAGCCGGTATCGAATCGTAATCAAGAACGAAGAAGGTCTGCGCGAGAAGTGCCATTCCCGCGGATGAGACTTTGTCGGCGCATCCGGCGATCTGCATTGCGCTGGAGGACAAGCCGCCGATCCGTCACTCGATACCCAGGACATGCCTGCACTTCCGTGTCCATGCGTTGGTAGGACACGGCATTCATGTCGGATGCGTTATTCGGGTTTCACCGGTAGACGGATGATTGTCTTCAACTTCTCCGGCGCTGTGCGCCGGGGATCGTTCAGATAGACCTCGTGCCCGGTCTCCTTCGGCACAAGTCCCTGTTCCTTTCCAAACTTCCATAGCTTCTCGTACGTCGTTGTCACCGTATCATACGGTCCGATGTGCAGCGCTTGTAACGAGCGCCCCTCTTCCCACGCTATCCGTTGAACCACAGCAGCATCGATCCCTTTCTTCTCGCGCAGTTGCTGTTTTGTTTCTTCAAGATGCGCCTCTGTCACTGCCTCCGGGATGCGGATCAACAGACGCCATTTCCACTCCGCGAGCGGTGTCTTATTGGGATCGCCGAACCACAGGCACTCCAGGGTGGGTACCTTGAAATCGATAACGCCGGCCTTCTTCAGGGCGAATTTCATTGTGTAGGCAACGTTGTACAACCGCTCGATTGCCTGCTGATAGCCCTCCCCTCCCGGTTCTCCCTTTCCGTCTATTGCCAGGAACGTTGCGTTTCCTACGGTGAGTTCGGTCGGCGTTTCTCTTGCGGTGTAAAGTTCCTTATTGGCCCTCTTGATGTCGATCGTCTCCATTTCGCCTCCTTGTACCCCCGATGGGGCACCACTTACGATCGTCTATCCGACGCCAAGCTGATCGCCGATGGCAGCTGCGATCGCACGTGCCTTTCGCCTACTTGCCGTTTTGAATATGACTTTTCTGCCGCCGGGCCATGAGAGAACTACGTTCCTCATTATGCCTCTACTCCCATCGAACCAGGCAATTCGCACCGCTGCCTGTGCTTCCGTGAGCGGGGACAGAAACTCGCCCTTTCTTGTGCGCAACATACCCGTCTCTTCTTCGACCAACAGCACACGAGCGACTTCGGATATCGGCAGATCTCGCCGACGCCGATATGCGCGAACTACAATCGGAAACAGGACAAACAACAGTATCCCTCCAGCAAACAACGCCGCCAACGTCGCGGGTGTTGCCGGTGGCGAGTCGATGGCAAATGAGGTTGTGAGAACGCCCAGCAGAACAACCAGTACGCCAAGCAAGAATGCCATCAGGACTCTCAGTGACCACGTCCCGCGATCGATGAGCCACGTGCTGTTGTCGCTGCGATAGATCTCGAATCCGTATCCACGATGTTCGAGCAACATACCCGGCGTCTCCTCCATGTCCAAAGCATAGCATGTGCTGCGAGCCCGTTCAGGGATAGTCGGAAGAGGATGCGCAGTGAGAGGCTTGACAGGAGGAGGGGACACTCGCAGACTGGGTCGGGGTGATCAGAATGCTAAAGCCGGGAGACGACGCGCCGCAGTTCGCGCTTATCTCAGACGAAGGCAAGCAAGTGAAGCTCGCGGATTTCGCGGGCAAGAGAATCGTACTCTACTTCTATCCTAAAGCGGGCACACCCGGATGCACGAAGCAGGCATGCGCACTACGCGACATCCATCCCGATATAGAAGAGAAGGATATCGTAGTGATCGGGATTAGCCCGGATCCGCCGGCAAAGTTGGCCAAGTTCCGCGAGAAGTATGAGCTGCCGTTCATCCTCCTTTCCGATCCCGACCGGGAGACGGCGGAGGCATACGGCGCTTGGGGAGAAAAGAAGCTCTATGGCAGAAGTTTCCTAGGGATCCTGCGCACGCATGTTGCGATCGACGAGAAGGGGAGAATCATGGAGTATGCGCTTAAAGTGAAGCCACTTTCCACCGCTGACCTGGCGAAGAAGCTCGCGGGATAAGGCAGTCTAAACGATGTAATCATGTATCAGCGGAAGAGATCGTTGCGGTCTGGTTTCCGTTGTGATTTGATCGATGCGCAATCTACAGGCAGGGTAGACGAAAGATCGAGGTTCAAACTAAGCAGACACGACATCTCGGTGTCACTTATCGATGTCTGCGGTTCCATTCTATTCCTCATGAATCCCCCGGGTGTACCCACTTGCTCCGGGACATGAGAGATGATTCGATTTCTGTCTGGTTTCCTAGTTATACGGTGTGCCAAAAGCAAGAGCGGTACTTGACCGAATGAATATGTTTCGCTATTATGTTTATTGGTCAGCCCTCTGACCAATGACCACAGGAGATTCGATGACCACAAACAAGCCATTCGCAGAGTTTCCGCCCCAGAAAAGCAAGACTGGTTTTGTTATTGAGCAAATCGTTTCTGCTTTGAAAGACGAGCGATACTTGATTGGTGACCGATTGCCCTCTGAGCGGGTCCTTGCCGAACAGATGAACGTTGGCCGCGCAGCGGTACGTGAGGCTCTCAGCGCCCTCCAGATGCTGGAAGTAGTGGAACGGAGAATAGGAGACGGCACTTACGTGGCTGCTCATGTGGAGAAGACCGTCGATGTGAACGAGGCGCTGGCGTCGATCAAGGAGAATGAACACCTGGCGGAAATCTGGAAGGTGCGGAAGATCTTGGAAGTAGTCCTCGGAGAGCTGGCCGCGCGGAAGGCGAGCGATGAAAGCATTGCGCGTGTTCGCGAATGCTTTGAGAGGATAAAAAAAGCGGTCGAGATCAGAGACTATGATGATTACACCATTGCCGATCGCGACTTTCATCTTGCCATTGCGAATGCGGCAAACAATCCGTTTCTCATGCACGCCCTTCAGCCGTTGTTGGAGATTACGCATCAACAGGTCTCCACGCAGGTGGATGCCGCGTACATAGATGAGCATAACTCGAAGATGATCGGGGAGCATCGCGCGATCCTGGAATCGTTGGAAAAACACGACGCGAGGGGCGTGTCCGATGCGGTGAATGCTCATTTCATCGCATCAGAGCGGCTCTTCCTCCCTTTGGTCTCGTGAGTGGGGCGATGCCGTCACGGCGAT
Source organism: uncultured Thermotogae bacterium (assembly GCA_964494835.1). Taxonomy (GTDB): domain Bacteria; phylum Bipolaricaulota; class Bipolaricaulia; order UBA7950; family UBA9294; genus M55B144. The sequence goes on along the minus strand of CAZBSW010000179.1, from coordinate 1,104 downwards.
AGGTAACGCAGATGCTGGGGGTGCGACCGGAAAGGTCTGCATCGGATTGAGGCGGCGGAACATAAATGAGCAGCGATCAGATTCCGCCTTCATGTTTGGACAATGACACCGATTCCGGAAAGGAGGGATGTAACGAGCAAACTGTCTACTTCACAGCCCATGGGTAACCATGGTGGTGGGCAAAGTACTGCCCAAAGGAGGTGTTTTTTCAGTGAAACGCTTTCGATGGTTGGTTGTTCTGCTTGCGGTTGGGCTCTTAATGATCGGAACGACGGCCACTGCTCTCGGCCAGACTTCGATCACTAATCCAGACAAGCTGGTGCTGCTGATCTACGGAGAACCGACGAGCCTCGATCCAGCGGTCTCTTATAACATCAGGGGATGGCTGATTCTGCGCAATATTTATGACCGTTTGGTCGATTATGACGGCGCAGATACAACGAAGTTCGTGCCACGATTGGCAACACATTGGGATGTTTCGGAGGACGGAACTGTCTGGACCTTCTATCTTCGTGACGATGCTGAATTCCACGACGGGTCACCGGTGACGGCGGCAGCGGTCAAGTATTCCTTTGACCGCGTCCTGCGCATGAATCAGGGACCTTCGTGGATGCTGGCGCAATGCATGAACACTGACAGCACGAAGGTGATCGACGACCATACGGTTGAGATCACGTTAACAAAACCCTATGCTGCGTTTCTCTCTCTTCTCAGTATCATCACGGCGAGCATTGTTAATCCCGATCTGGTGGAAGCGCACGGCGGGGTCGTCGACGGGGAAGAGAACGAGTGGGTATCCAGGAACGATTGCGGATCAGGGCCGTATCAGCTTAGGGAATGGATTCCGAACGATACCGTCTCTCTAGGTCGGTTCGACGCGTACTGGCGCGGCCCTGCTCCCCTCAAACAGGTGGATGTTCGCGTTGTCCCTGAAGTGGGAACCGAGGTCATGTTGATCAGACGTGGCGATGCGGATATTGCTTACGAGTTCCCCGAGAGTAACATCCCGGATCTGCTCGGAGCACCGGGTGTGATGGTCGAGCCGTTCGCATCCTTCAACATCGACTTTGTCGTCATCAACTGCAAGACGGGAGTCTTCCAGGA
>CAZBSW010000178.1:0-4996 GCA_964494835.1 uncultured Thermotogae bacterium | reverse complement strand
ATCGCCAAGCGGGTTGACCAGGAATCGAAAGACCAAAAATAAAGACCTGACCCCGCGGCATCAAAATAAAGACCTGACCCCGCGGCATCCGAATCGAACGCGATACATTTCATTGTGCGCTTCCTTGCGGCGATTGCCGCTTCCGTTCACCAGCAACGTACTCCACTGCCGGCAAAGGAGGCGCGCTTTCATAACATCAGGTCATCGAAGCGCGTGGCTTAGAGCAGCCCACGGATGGCGAAACAGCATTCGAGGTCCCGAATACCGCATTACGGCACGGATTCTTCTTCGATGCTCATGATCATAGCAGTGAATCGTACACCGCCTGCATGTCGGCTTCCGGTCTCCATGGGGGCACCGTGCGATCTTCCTCTGCGCGTAGTCCAGAAGTTGACTGCATGACTCGCAATACGGCGAACCGCGGTGGTGGCTCCTGCAGTAGATCGCGATCATCTTCGCGACCGTTTTCGCTTCGCGCTCTCTTCGGGTCATTTCAGAGGACATTATGCACTCTCTTTCGTGCTGCGACACATCGGTCGCCGGGTGATCGGTTGGGCAATGGCCGCCCACTCGAAGACGCAGCTGGTGCTTGATGCACTGGAGATGGCGATCCGACAACGGCGTCCGAAGGGTGTCATCCACCACTCAGATCACGGGTCACAGTACACGTCGGTCGAATTCGGCCGTCGGTGCCGAAAGGCGGGATCCGCCCGTCGATGGAGACGGTAGGCGACTACTTTGACAACGCGTTGCGTGAGAGCTTCTTCGCGACGCCGGAATGCGAGCTGCTCGATCGGCACGAGTTCTCCACTCGCGCACAGGCGCGGCGGACTGTGTTCGACTTCATCGAAGGGTGGTACAACTTCACCGGCTGCACTCGTCACTCGGATACGACACGCCAACACGCTACGCAACACGAATCGCAGCGGAAGGAAAGGAGGAGAGGATACAATCAGAAGGTCGGTGCGACACGCCGGAGGAGCAACGTGAATCCCCGCTTGCTTGTATGTCACAGATGTCAAGCGCTACATTATCCGCGACATCGGGGCAACTGCAGGCTACTGGATGCCGCCCTTGGCGGACGTGCTTGCTCAGTACGTCGAGAAGCTCGAGAGATTCGATCGCGTGGTCCTGAGGCTCATGCGTCACCACCGGAAGGGGACCGGCAAGGTTCGGAAGCAGATCGTCGATCCACACGACACGGAGATAGCGTTCGTCGCGCAGGCCACCACTCGACTTGCCGCTTCCGGCGTACAACCATTCCTGTTAATCAACAACCGCTACGAAGGGTCAGTCCCGATGACAATAGAGCGCATCCGCGAGCAAATCCGCCTGCTGCAGTGAGATTGCCACCTTTCCATTCGCGAAGTCCCTCTCCCGGAAAGTCGGTCCAAGAAGCACGTCCACTGCTGCCGGTTTGAACCTGCCCCCGTCCGGTCAATCCAGAAGCAGCGCTTTCTCTCGATTGGATCAACACGAGCATCCAAGAACGAAACTGGAAGTCATCCGCTCCGTGAGACATACTGGTACACATCGACACGCGAAAGGATGGCGAACCACCTGTGGGAACGTTTCTCTTGGAGGCAATCTTGATCTCCCTGTCAGGTGTCATGGCTCCTGGTCCGCTGACCGCGGTGACCGTCGGGGAAGCAACTCGCTCGCCTCATGTAGGGGCATGGATCGCAGTGGGACATGGCGTCGTCGAGATCCCTCTTATGGTTGCGGTTCTCTACGGATTCGGCACTGTACTGAATCATCCCACCGCACAGGCGACGATTGGCCTGGTAGGAGCCTTGTTTCTGCTGTTTATGGGGATCAGCATGCTTCGGCGCTTCAGGCGTGTGCAGGTCAGCCCTCGAACCTCAGGCCGCTCGCCTATCATGGCAGGGATCATGCTGAGCGCTGGCAACCCGTACTTCCTCATCTGGTGGGCAACTGTGGGTGCCACTCTTGTCATGAAATCGGCCGGATTCGGCATCATCGGATTCGCAGCATTTGCCGTGCTTCATTGGCTGTGTGACTTCACATGGTGCTATCTGCTGTCAGCGCTGTCGTTTCGAGGAAGAGGATTCTTCGGCGGAGGCTTCCAACAGGGGGTCCTTGTTCTGTGTGGCGCGGCCCTTCTCTTCTTCGCCGGCAAGTTCCTGGCCGATGCACTAAGCGCCCTTTTCGCGTGACGGGCAGCAGACGACCTTCTCGATCACTAAGTTGATAGGCCGATGAACCTATCAGTGTCTTTCCGGATGGCTCAAAGGTGGCGCTCATCTCTAGCGAGACCGGCCGAAAAGCTGCTTCTGTTGGAAGGTTACACTGTTGCCACAGGAGCTCCTGCCAGGCAACCGCAAGGACTCGAGTTCTGCAATCAGTCCTCCAAGCTCCAAACTGCCCTTCCTACCACGATTTGGAGAACCTCGATGTTCGCATCCTTCTCGTCCTCTCCCAAACCCTAGTCCATGTCGATTCTCACATTATGTTTGAACCGATTTCTCAGGGTTGAAGGTCAATCCTATGGCTTCTTCTGTGGTCTGTTTGCTGAGGTTTTGACATTTCCATCAGACGGACGAGGCATCGATGAAGCGCAAGTGCCCGACAGTACGCCATCCCCATGCGAAGGTGATCAACCCGGCCGTGATGTTCCCGATGAGGATCCCCCACCATACGCCAACCAGGCCTACGTCTAGGGCAATGGCGATCCCATAGGCTGCCACGACCTGGAGGACGACGGTGCGAAGAATCGTTGCTGCCAGCGCCTTCTCGCCCTGGCCGATCCCGTTGAACATCGCAGAGGTGAGCATCCCGGCCGGAACGGTGGGCAGGAAAATCGTCATCAAGCGCAGGAACGTGACGAGATCCGGGCGGATCCCGGCGCTGCCCTCCGCGTAGGTGAAGACGAACGCCAGCGGCGTGGCAAAGGCCGCCACCAGCGCCGCCGCCCCGAGCTCGATCAAGATCCCCAGCCGGACCGCGTAGAAGTAGGCGGTGCGAAGCTTCTCCCGATCCCGAGCACCGAATGCCGCGCCGGTCACCGCAGTAACGCCAGTCGCCATCCCGAGAAGGGGGATCGTTCCCACGGTCACCGTTCGCCACCCACTCGTGAAGATCGCGATCCCCCGGTCGCCGCCGGCCCGGAGGATGATCCAGTTGAGGGCAAACATCGCAAGCGACATCGAAAGCTGCGAAAGGGTCGATGGCACGCCCACGCGGAGGATCTCGCGCGTCAGCCGCTGTTCGGGGTGAAACGCGGCCCGGGTGATCCGCACGAACGTGTCGCGCCGCACGAAGAGCCAGTAGAAGATGAGCGCCGCCGAGACAACCATCGAGAGGAGGGTTGCCCACGCTGCGCCGACGACGCCCAGGCCGAGGACGTAGATGAATAGGGGGTCGAGAACGATGTTGAGCCCCGCGCCGAGAATGAGGGCAACCATCGCTCGGCGGGCGTCCCCCTCGCCGCGCAGAACCGCCGTGCCGATGTTCGAGAAGAAGACAAACACCGATCCGGCAAATAGCACCTGGGCGTAGGCGGTGGCCGGGATGATCACGCCCGCACCGGCACCCATTACGCGGAAGATGTCGGAGAAGAACGGGACGAATGGCAGGCTGACCAAGAGGGCTATCCCCAGGCCGAGGACGAAGGTGTGCACCGCCGCGTTGTCTGCTGCTGTGTGGTCCTGCTCGCCGATCCGTCTCGAGATCGCCGAGCTCCCGCCGGTCCCGAGGCCGGTGGCGAGTGCCATGAGTAGCATGAAGAACGGGAAGAATAGCCCGACCGCCGCCAAGGCGTCGGCGCCAAGCCCGGCGACCCAGATCGCGTCGACCACGTTGTACAGCGCCTGAAAGAGCATCCCGATCATCATCGGGATTGACAGGCGCAGGATCGCGCTCTTGGGATCACCAAGAAGCCGCTCGACGCCAACCGTCTCCCGCCGGCTCATCGCGCGAGCTCGCTTGTCCGTGCGTTCCACCCGCTCCGACCTTCCTTCTGATCATCTTCGGGAACCCAACCGCAGCGATCCGGGCGGAACACCATCATGTGGTGAACCAGGTGGCTGGGCCCCTTCAGAAGAAGCCCCCGAAGCGTGTCCTGTCGGCGGAGTGCTCGTGCTTTGTCCGTTATATAGACGCGAGAGGCGCGTTGGTCATCCGTGTCGGCTCCGCGTACCACCCACCGATTTAGTTCCATCCGTTGCAGCATCTTGGTACGGCAGCCGGTGCGACGTGGACGCGTTTCGCCAGTTCGTTCTGGGCGACTCCGTCGCTGTGCCAGAGGGCGAACAGGGCGAATGCCTGCGCGCTGTGCAGTCCGATTCGCTTCATCTGGATGCGGGCGCGATTGCTGTTCAACCGGCAGACGAGCCCCAGAAGCTGCCCCGGGGTCATCCGTTCCGCTCCTCGCATGTGCTGACCCGTATTCTTCACTCCTTAACAGTCGATCAGTTCATTATTTGCGAGTAAACATTGCTTGAGCACAGTCATCTTGTCAAGGGTCCGAAGAGAGACGTGATGAGAAAAGACCGAAAAACGTCAGTTGCCCAGCACTGCCTACGATAGCGCGACATATCGCAAGGTGGAAACGGGCTTCGGTCCTGTGATACCGGTCGCCAGCATTCTCTCCTCGGAGCTCAGGCTGAGCATACTGAAACTGGAAGTCCAGAGCATTCCGCCTCGCCGTGGAGACTGTGCAGGGACCCTGGCCGCTACGGGGCTGTCAACGAGCGCGTTCCACATTCAGTCACCCAGGCCCCAATCGGGCCTTTCCAGCTGATTTTCCCATATTTCCTCGTTGATCTCATGCGGCTGCCTCACGGGCATGACGATGTCACTGGCGATGTCACTCCAGCATTGTGCTTGGTCCCGATCTGGGGCGAAGGTCACGTGGCCGATTCAGCTGGAGAGGCGGATGTAAAGGTAACGCGGTATACTCCTGCAGTACTGGCTGGCAAGCGAAACGCCTTGGTACGCGGCATGTTGACCGGTATTTGCGCCCAATGAGGTAGGT
>CAZBSW010000177.1:0-5014 GCA_964494835.1 uncultured Thermotogae bacterium | reverse complement strand
AGAGACTCCTCCCTCAGAAGGACACGGCACACAAGCGGATGAAGATCCGTACGGCGGCAACCAGGGGAGAAGTGACGGCTCCACCACTTCAATGTCGGCTTTGCCGCAGTTTGTTCGCCAGGAACTGGCCGGAATCATCGGGTCGAGCGGTGATTTCCAGAACTTCGCAACCAAGGGGGTCCCGCTCGAACAGTTGCCTGGACCGTCCGGAGAGAATTCAGTACCAGCTATAGATTACGACGTGTTGCGTGCGTTGCTGAACGGACGGGCACTTTCACCTGGAGCACAGGACGTAGTCCGCCTCTATTTCGACAACATTACCCAAGGAGGGAAATGATCACCAGAGCCGAGCTTGAGAATGCCCAAGCAACGATCTCACGGTTGGAGAGTGCAATCAGCACTACCATTGTTGGACATGAACATGTCGTACATGCGACACTAATCGCGTTTTTATGCGGAGGGAATATCCTTCTCGAAGGTGTACCCGGTTTAGGGAAGACATTGCTCATACGCTCGCTTGCGCATGCGCTGGATTTGCGCTTCTCGCGCATTCAATTTACACCGGACCTCATGCCGGCAGATATTGTAGGAACCGACATCATCACACAGGATGGTGACGGCCGGCGCTTCACCTACTCACCAGGGCCGATATTTGCGCATGTCGTCTTGGCTGATGAGATCAACCGCGCAACGCCTAAGACGCAATCTGCTCTACTCGAAGCAATGGAGGAACGCACAGTAACGGTGGGGAAGACCACCTATCCTCTGGAAGAGCCGTTCATTGTACTCGCCACTCAGAATCCGATCGAGATGGAAGGGACATACCCACTACCAGAAGCACAGGTAGATCGTTTTCTCCTCAAAGCGACGGTCGATTACCCATCACTCGATGAACTCGTGCAGATAACCGAACGAAACACCGAAGCCGCGATCTCCTTCCCGGCACCGGTGGCGAGCGGCAAAGACATAATCCTGTGTCGCCGGGCGGTACGAGATCTGCCGATTGGCGGTGAATTACGGCGATACGTCGCCCGCCTTGTCCTTGCCACCCATCCCGAAAGCGATCTCGCCACCGATTCTGTAAGCGAGTACGTGGAATATGGGGCGAGCCCGCGCGGGGCGATTGCTCTCATCCTGGCAGCAAAGGGTCACGCATTCCTCCATGGCGAACCGAACGTGCGTCGTAAAGACATCGAACAGGTATTCTTGCCTGCGCTGCAACATCGGATAATTACGAACTTCAAAGGGGATGCCGAGGGTATCAGTGTCCGTACCCTCCTCGAAGAAGTCTGGGAGAAGACATCGGTGACATGACAGAGCCGCTAATCGACGAAGAGTTCCTGCAACGCCTTGCGCACCTGCGTTTCATTGTTAAGGGAAGACGCAGCAGCCGCATCACCGGCGGGCATCCATCGCCGCGCTCCGGGGTGAGCATCGAGTTTGCTGACTATCGCGACTACACGCCCGGCGATGACTTCCGCTACGTGGATTGGAATATCGTCGGCCGCCTCGATCGTGTCCTCGTCAAGACGTTCGTGCACGAGGTCGACCTCCCTATTTATCTTCTCGTCGACTTTTCCGCTTCGATGCACGTGGGGAGCCCGCCCAAGGCCCGGTATGCCGCGCGCCTCGCCGCAGCACTTGCCTACCTTGGGTTACGCAACCTGGATCGAGTTGGGCTCTTTCCGTTCACCGATCATCTCCTGCCGGCAATCACACCGCGACACGGGATGCAGCAGATGACACGTATTCTCAGTGTTTTGCAGACCGCACGCGCAACCGGACCGACATCGCTCAATCGCGTTCTCAAGCAGTTCGTCGAACGCACGCGTGAGAAAGGCCTCGTCTTCCTGATAAGCGATTTTCTTGCTGAAGACGCGTATGAGGAGGGGATATCACGCCTAATCTACCGTGGTGATGAAGTCGTTGCTATCCGAGTCGTCGATCCCACCGAGACAGAACCGAAGATCAGTGGCGGCTCGCGCCTGATTGATGTAGAGACCGGCCGACAGCTCGACCTCACAGTGGGAGAGCGAACCTTGGCTCAGTACAAACGTCGCTTTGCCACGCATGTGGCGACGCTGCGTTCGTTTCTCACCGCTCGCCGCATCCCCCACATCCTCGCTTCCACCGATGTCGATATCGAGGAGCTGATACACGTCCGCCTGCGTGCACACGGGGTGGTTCAATGATATTTCAGAACGCAACTGCTCTCTCCCTTTTCGCGCTCAGTGCTGCCATCGCCTTCCTATACTTCCTCCGAGCCCATAACCGGAGATACGGTGTCTCGGCACTGCTTCTGTGGGAAGGACTGCATAGCGACCCGCACACTCGCGCCGCCCGTATCAGACGCAAGATCGAGCCGCTCCTTCTCGTTCAACTTGCCGTGCTGATCTTCATCGCGTTCGCGCTCGCCAATCCTATGCGTTTCGGAGTAGCTACACACGTCTCCGGGCTTGTTATTGTGATCGATGGTAGCGCGAGTATGCGCACCATCACCTCGTCGGGGGAAAGCCGTTACGCTCTGGCGCGCGAACAGGCAAGCGCGCTTCTCGGCCAATACCCGACAAGCCCTGTAGCGCTGATTCAGTTCTCGTCGCACCCACACGTCCTCGCTCCCCTGGGAACAGACCACGAGCAGGTCCGACACGCCCTGGCCGCGTCGCAGCCGACCTTGTTCTCCAACGGTGACGTCGAGATGCTTGCCGGCCTGCTGGACGGACAAGGGGCACGCTCGGGACAAGAGCGGATCGTCTACCTGAGCGATCAACCGCTTACTTCCACCATCGCTGATGTGGAAGAACGAGAGGTCACGGGTGGTACAAACGTCGCTATTACTGGATTCAACGTGCGTCAAGATCCGAACGAGCAGGGTGTAACCGCTTTTCTACGCCTAGAGAACAATGCCGATGACTACGTAGATACAAGCGTACGGGTAAGCGACGGCAACCAAGAGGTAAGTCTCAGCGCACTACTCCCAGCCGGACAAGAGCAATCATACGTACTGCCCTTCCCCGGTTCCCACGGTCCTGTATTCACGGCGACGCTGGTTGCAGACGATGACTTTTCCGTGGACAACACCCGCTATTTCACACTCGCTCCCTTACCCGAACGCCGCATACGCTGGCTCGGCGAGCGAAATCGTTATCTGGAAGCGGCATTGCGCGCCTGTGGACCGATGTCATTGGTCGAGGATGAGAGCGACGAACCCGTCGATCTGACGGTAGTATATAGTCAGTCCGCCCCAGCCGATCTGGACGGAAATATCCTGCTTGTACATGCCGGACTTCCCGACACGATCGAGATCGGTACAGACGTGCCTCCGGGCCAGTTACAAGTTACCTCGGCTGACGATGTCCTACTTGCCGGAATCGATCCTTTCGACTTCCGCGTCAAGGCGGCACCTTCCGTCAGCGTGAACAAAGGAGGAACGACCATACTTGCCCTCGGCGAGTCACCATTCCTATATCATTTAACACAAGCGGGGCGCCGGATTGTCTTAATCGCTCCCGATATCATGCAATCGAACCTGCCTCTGACGGTAGACTTCCCTGTCCTCATAAGGAATATCCTTACGTTGCTTGTTCCACGACCGTCGTCGCCGACGCCCACATGGGCGAACGTGGGTGAGCCGGTCTCACTGACAGGGTATGGAATGCCGACGCAGCTCATCTCACCGGCCGGTGACGCCCTCGTGATAGAAGGGAGAGCCACCTTCACCCCACAGTCTCCCGGCATCTATACGCTGACCACGGACAAAGGTACTTATCGATTGGCAGTCAACGTGGATCCAGTAGAATCCGCACCGCCACAAGCCGTGATCGCCGTCTCCTCATCACATTCAGAGTATCGTGCTGAACAGATAACGATCCCTCTCTGGCGGGAAGTTGCTTTGCTCGCCCTGTTGATGTTGATAGTTGAAGCAGCGATATATCAGGGCTGGACCATAAAGAGGAGATGGCGATGATCCAGTTCTCGCACGTACTCATCTTTCTTTCCCTGCTCTTACTGCCGGTGCTGTTTGTCAGCTCTGGCCGTCATTGGCGCAGTGCCATCATGCGCGCCTTGACGCTTGCCTTGATCATCGTTGCGCTAGCCGGCCCGCAGCTTGCGAAGAAGGAGAGTGAACATACCGCAATATTCCTTATTGATCGGTCACCGAGCGTCGCCGCCACTAGCAGTCAGCGCGAGATCCACGATCTGATTAGTTCCATCGCTGCCGCCAATCCGGAGTATCGGTTCGGATCCATCTCGTTCGGAGATCAAGCTACAGTGACTGAGCCTGTGAGCGATCAATTCACCGCCACTGTCCCTGTCGAAACAATTGGAGAAGGAACGGATCTCGGCGCCGCCGTCGAACTTGCTTTGGCAAACAACACCCATAGCGGCGATACCCAGCTTGTTCTCGCAAGTGACGGCAGGATCACGACCGGCCTCGACAAAGGGTTGAGCATGGCACAGCAAGCGAATGTTCCGATTTCGGTCCTTGCCGTAGGGACAGAAGCAACACACGATCTCAGTGTAACGCACCTCGACGCCCCAGCAGTAGTGGAGACCGATCGTCCGTTCACGATCACGGCCACCGTCAAGGCGAATACCGACGCGGCTGCTACCTTCGTAGTCTATAGAGACGCAGACCTGATTACCTCAAGAGAAGTCACTCTCAACAGCGGCCTTAGCCGGTTCACGTTAAGCGATTCACTGACAACAGAAGGGGTGCACGCATATCGCGTTTCGATAATCGGAAAGGATGACCCGATAACGCAGAACAACACCCTCGTTACGTCTGTTCGCACCGATGTCATTCCGCAGTTGCTTGTCGTCACGCCCGGAGAGAATACGCCGGTTCTTGACCTGTTGCGGTCGATCGGAAAGCCGTTCATCCGCGCCACGACCGTTCCTCCACTTGCACAAATGGCGGCCTATCATGAAGTACTACTCTCAGATGTACCTTTGGCTTATCTCTCGTCACAGGCGGTTGCCGATCTACATCGATTTGTCGCCGATCTCGGCG
>CAZBSW010000176.1:0-5015 GCA_964494835.1 uncultured Thermotogae bacterium | reverse complement strand
CCGCAGCTTCGCTTGGGGGGTGCATTCCGCTGGCCCTACGGAAGCAGCCCCGCGCCGGATGACCCGCAGCTCCTCTTCCTTCGGGAACCCGATGAAGGCGAAAGCAAAGAGGTGTCGTTCACGGTGGAAGGGGCCTCGTACCGCCTCATGTTGGTCAGCGGGGGGACCCTGCTTGAGCTTGAAGGGGCATCGGCACAGCCAGCCCGCGACATCATCAGTCTCTCCAGGTCCGGACAGAATCCTTGCCTGCGGATCACGAGCACTTCGTCAGAGCGCACGCTGTCCCTGCGTCTGCTTCGCGGCCAACCGAGCCAAGGGGATTGGCGGGGGGTGGTGTTGAGCGATCTCGTCATCGGTGCGGATACGACGATCAGCGTATCGACGGTGGGAGACTTCGACACGATTGAGGTTGCCAGTTCGGACACACTGGCGTTCGCCCTCACGGCCCAGACCAAGACCCAGGCGGTGCTCCTAAGTCGCGACTTCGGTGAGCTCACAGCCCCAGCGGGACAGCGATTGGAGCTCAGCCTGGTCGACTGGACGCGGCTCGAGAGCACGCCGCTCGAGCAGGTGCTCACTGGAGGCTGAGCCTCCAGTGCTTCGTCAGCTACGCTCGTTTTGCCGGCCCGAGGCGCTCACATACCTGTTCGTCAGTGCAGGGCGCATGGCAGACGCAGTCACATTCGAGTGGTTGTTGGATGTCGACCGCAGCCTGGAGTTCGGCGACCCGTCAGGAGTTGGGCTGCTGTTGGCCGGGGACTTCGACGCAGAGAGAATTGGGGAAGCACTAGAGAGCCGCGGCTTCAGTCTTGCGGAGATTGAGGGGGGTGCCCGTCTGGCACCGCTTTGATGACTCGGCGATCTCAATAGCAGCGAGTGATATTGCCGGCCCGTTTCTCGGTCATCTCGGCGCCGCAGCACGCATCGCGCTGTTTCCTGACACGTTAGGCAATGCCGCACATGGCCGCTGATCGAGCCATCATCTCTGCAGGGCAGTCGACCCGGGCGTCTCTGGTCGATGATCCCGTCTACCTGCATTGGCTGAAGTAGTCTCCGAACCGGATGGTTTACTGATCCAAGCGGTGTTCTTCTCTGGGATAGTGCTGAGATTTGCTGGCGATTGGACACAGACAGGCCAGGAGCCGATGGGGCAAAGCCGATTCGCTACCGCAGTACTTGGGGGCTGTTCTCGCAGACCGTCAGGAGGAGATGACCAAGTTCACCTCATTTCGCTCGTCGTGCTGATGAGCCGACTGCACTGACCGCCGCTGATGTGCTGGCGAAACGCATGGAGGAGTTCCATACGGCTAGTGGCTCTGGCGACGTGCTGGTAGACCGGTTCGGTGCGGCGGTGAGCATCAAAGAGGTTCGGCAGTCCGAGGATGACCTGCCAATCGCTGTAGTTGAAGCATGCTACCCTGTCCCGGCTGAACGAACCCACCCTGAGACAGGTCAGTACAACATGCGTGGATTGCTGTTTCGTGCTTGGGTGCAGGCGATCCTGTATCGGGAGTTCACGCCACTGTGGTAGGTGTTGCGGTGCCATAGTGCGAAACTGAAAGGACTTTTGTGGCAGTAGTGGGCCTTGTTGGACTTAAACCCACCGCTCCGAGCTGCGAAGGCATCAACTCGGAGCGGCCATCAGGTGCCAGACATTCGTGCGGCGAGTTCTCCAAACGTTCACCTCGGCTCTGTGACTTAAGACCAGACTTGAAAGAGGAGGCAGGACAGAGTAAGCTACACAAGCTGGTTTTGGACCCAGGAGCAGGGCAGAACGAAAGTTCTCCAATCGTTCACCCAGGGTCCACTTGTTCCACACCTAACGATCAAGACATGGCAATTTCGCGAAGCAGTTACAGCGGACCGATGCGCCGCATGGTGCGTTGGTTCCTTAGATTGCTCATTCGTTGTGCCTTTCGTTTTCTTTCTCGTCTGGAGATTGTGGGCATAGAGAACATGCCGGCGGAAGGCCCGCTCCTAGTTGCCGCAAATCATTTTCACTTTGCTGATCCTGTTGCGATCATCCGCGCATTCCCACCACAGATCGAATTCATCGGTGGGGCGCAGATGCCGTTTGCCCCCAGAATCGTCCGCTTTATCCCAAAACTGTGGGGATACCATGCGGTACGTCGCGGGACAGGAGCGAGAGATGCGTTACGGAACGCCGAAGACATACTGCGCCACGGCGGGATTGTCGGAATCTTTCCGGAAGGGGGAAGCTGGGCAAGCGTACTCCGTCCGGCGCGACCGGGAACGGCATTCCTTGCCATCCGTACGGGTGCGCGTATCCTCCCGGTGGGGATAGACGGTTTGTTAGATCTCTTCCCCAGTCTATTTCGCGGTCGGCGTGCCCATGTAACCGTTCGGATCGGCGAAGCGATCGGGCCGTTCACAGCAGATGCGACAGGTCGAGAAGGAAGGGCAAGACTCGACGAGATCGGAGACAGTATCATGAGAAAGATCGCCAGCCTGATTCCGGCAGAGCGACGCGGCCGTTACTCCGCCGATGCTGCGATAAGAAAGGCGGCGCAGGAAGCGGAAGCGTATCCATGGGCAAGGAGGACAGATGCAGGAACACAACAGGGAGAACGGTAGAGCGCGACGGGAGCGGCTGGCATGGTATCTTTACGATTTCGGCAATTCCGCCTATGCGGCCGTGATCCTACTCGCGGTTTATGCCGCATACTTCAAGGAGCAGGTTGCCGGCGGAGCACAGGGCTCATGGCTGTGGGGGCTTGCCGTAGGGATCGCGATGCTTGTCGTCGCGATCTCTGCACCGATCTTGGGAACGATCGCCGACTACTCCGGCGCGAAGAAACGATTCCTGTTCTTTTTTACCATGCTATCTTGCGTGTTCACGGCGTTGCTCGCCTTCGTGGGGAAAGGGAACATCGTCATCGGAATGACATTCTTCATCCTTGCCGAGATCGGCTATCGCAGTGCGCAGGTGTTCTACAATGCACTACTGCCGGAGATCGCGCCCGCACATGAGATCGGACGGATATCCGGAAGAGGCTGGGCTGTCGGCTCCGCCGGCGGCATTATCTGTCTCATCCTTGTCCTTGCCCTGATTCAGCTTTTCCCTGGCGGGCTCAGTATTCGTCTTTCTTTCGTGATCACCGCCCTATTCTTTGCCGGCTTCTCGCTACCAGTCTTCCTATGGCTTCCAAGACAGGCGGATGGGCAACGGGTTTCCGCGAAAGGTTCCGTAATCGTCCTCGCGTGGAAGCGATTGGAAAATACGGTCAGGAAAGTACGACACTTCCGCGAATTCGCCAAGTACATCCTTGCCTTCCTTGTGTACAACGACGGCATCATCATGGCCCTCAACTTCGCTGCCATATTGGGCGCGGTTCTGTTTGGGCTTAACCAGCAACAGTTGATCATATTCATGATACTGGTGCAGGTAACGAGCGTTGCCGGTGCGTACGTGTTCGGACACATTGCTGATAGGTTCAGTGCCAAACGCTCATTGGTCGTCGCACTTCTCTTGATGATCGGAGCGGTGACTTGGTTGTATTTTGACTACTCACGCATGGTATTCTTCATCATTGGCGGTGTCGCAGGCTTTTCGCTCACCGCGGTACAGTCGGTGAGCCGCGCGTTTGTGAGCAAGCTGGCACCGGCGGGCAAGGCCGCAGAATTCTATGGCTTCTTTGCCATGACCGGCCGCACCTCATCGTTCATCGGTCCGACTGTATACGGATTTATCGCTGCACGTGCAGCGCTGTGGTACCAGGCACACGGGCAACAAACAACGCTTGCCGAGCAGTCGGGACAACGAATGGCGATACTCTCGATCGCCGCGTTCCTCCTGATCGGACTGGTGTTACTTCTGTTCGCCAACGAAAGAAGGGGTATCGAGGCTGCGAGGGCCGACGAGGACGGTTCGTAGATCCTTCGTACGAACGAGAGAATGGCCTAACACCGGCCTTTGGATAGGCAATAATGGGAGCACGAAGAGTTCGAGCCCTATGTCGAAAGGTTCAGAACTTGGTCTGGTTTCTTACTGTGGTGAAGTGATCTGCGTTTACAACAGAGCCTTGGCATATCCGTTCGCGGTAGAACCGCGCATGGCGCCACGGCATGTTAGAGAGTTTCGTTCGACCGGCCCCCCGAAGTCGCCTCCCGCAAACGGCTGCTCATACCCCATAACGTTCAGCACAGCAAGAAGTCGGCTACGATGATGCGTTCCGTGCGTTATTAAGCGAAGTAGCCGTGGAGACGGCGATCCTTGTTGAGCAGTCCTTGCGCATGTGATGCCCTCGAAGCTGGCACCCATGCCTCACCCAGCCTGACGGCCATCGCTCTACTCTCCCTCCGCAAGCGGCATGTCGAATTGATGGATCAACGGCGCCGGTTTGTCGATGACAGGGCCGACACAGTTGCTTCACGTCCTCATAACGTTGACGATATGAAAGATCGTGCGGTGTGGACTGCGCTGTTTTTCAGCCAATGCTTGCTAGAAGTCGGGGAATGACTACGTCCAGATCGTTCCCTGGGGGGTGTCTTTAAGGTCGATTCCCAGCTCTTCCAGGCGATCGCGAATGCGATCTGATAGAGCAAATTCCTTCTTCTCCCGCAGTTCTGAACGCAGGTCGATGAGCAGGCGGATCAGGTCGTCTTCGATTCCTTTGGGGGCGCGAGCATCTTCCTGGAACAGGCCGAGAGGATATCCCAATTCGCGGATGAGCGACATCGCCTCTTGCAGCGCAAGGCGGTCTCCGCCCGTGGCTGTGCCGCGGAACCGATTCGCCTCCGATACGATATCTTGAATTGTGGCGATCGCGCCGACTGTATTGAGATCGTTGTCCATCTCGGCGATGTATCGCGTGTGGTACTCCACAAGCGATGCCGTAAAGGTCTTTCCTTGTTCGCCGATCGCGCCTGACTCTTCCGGAATGGCGAGGCTGGATGTGACTTCGTCGATCATTGTGCGAACGCGAGCGAGCGCCTTTGCCGCTTCCTCGAGCCCTTCGCGTGAGTAGTCAAGTGGTTTGCGGTACTGCCGCGAC